>DATLVI010000046.1 GCA_035577545.1 Verrucomicrobiia bacterium | reverse complement strand
GGCTGGACGGCAGCACTGGGCGGCGCGGCGTTTGCCCGGGAATTTGCGCGCGGCGGTGCGGCGCTGGCCAGGCACGCCAACGATGCCGAGGCTCGCGCCTTCATCCAGGACAATGCGTTCCTGAGAAGCGCACCAACAGTGACGCGATACATTTACTGGACGAGTTTGGTCTTCTTACTGTTCCCGGTGCTGGCGCTTTGGAAAGTCTTGAAAGCGCGACGACGGATGTGAATAGCTCGGCGGGCTACGCTACACGCGTTTGCGTTTGAGGAGTGGGCAGAGCAATAGCGCGCCGGCGGTGGCCAGCAGAAACGACGAAGGCTCCGGCACAAACTCGAAGGTGAATTTGTCCATGACAAAATTATTCCCGCCTGCAATACCAAAGGCTTGCTGTCCCCCAGAAGAGATCAAGTAAAGCCGGTTGATATTGTGATAATTGAAAGTGAACAAAGTTGGGGATGTCGCACTGGCTACGACTGTTGTGTCGTATAGTAGGGTTGTGCCGGTGAATCCTTGTACTTCGATACTTAGATTACTGTTCCACGCGCCCGTTAGATAGGCGCTTAGGAAATTAAAATTGGTGCCAGACGAGTCAATCTCAGCGGGATCGCCAAAGGCATTAAAAGCCACGTTGGAGGCCGATACCATGCCGTTGTAATAGCCATTCGAGCCGTTGGCTGTGAGATGAATCGCCTGCTGATCAGTAAAGAGAATCGTATTCAAGGCCTCAAAATTGCTCCAGACCAAGCCTTGGTAACCGCTTGCAAGAAATGACCCAGTACCCGTTTCGGAGAGATCGTCAAATGTGACAATGGTGCCTACGCTTGTTGAAACAGTCGAGAACACGAGGAGGGCGAGGAACACAGGGTACAATAGGAATAACTTCGTGTTCATAACATCTTCTCTTTCCGTTCCTCAGCGAGGAATATAACTCCGCCCGCACCTACAGTCTCCAACGAGAAGCCTAGCGGAGTGGCATCATAAGTCGATGCAATTCGGGCTGACGGCCGGATTTTTACATTCCCTTTACAACTGCCGTGCTCCACCAACGCGGAGAGTACGGGAGGAGTCATATGGAACGTCTCGATTAAATCTCTGTACATCGGATTCCGATAGTGGTAGGATCCGAGGCATGGACGTTTATGATGATCCACCTTCACGAGGAGGCTTCCGCCGTCGCCAAGGCTATGGCGGACAAGACAGCGGACTCGCTGCTGTGCGCAGCTCGGAGCGCCACTACGGCAGGCCGGCTCGGTGGCTGCGGGCGACATTGCCAAGGGGATGGAATCCCAAAACATGTGTTTTTGCGAAACGAACCCAATTTATTTTCGCCGTGGAACTGCATTTATCCATCGCTGTTGCAAGATGTTACACATAGTAAAATCAGTCAAAATATTTGGGTTCGTTTTCCAAAACGAACCCAATTCCAAGGGGTAGATGAGGTCAAACAAGGCGCAAAACGCAAAACAAAGAACGGGTTTGGGCTGCATCCGTCTCGTCTCTTCTACGTTTTTTACGTCAGACTGGTGGCCATCTAGATCCTTCGACTTCGCTCAGCATGACAACCGGGGGAGATGGCGAGCGGAGCGGTTGCCCTACAAATCGGACGAAGCACAGCGGCGCGCCCGGCGGTCGCGCCCTACCCCCAGCGGACAAGCGGGGGTTTTGGTTGAAATGTGGCCCTTTATACGGTAGAAGGATAAGTGAATGAGTGAGCCTATTGTAGCGGAAGTGCCTAAACCGAAACGCGTTAACCTGCGTCGGCCTGACATTATGGAGGCCGTCCGCGAAGAAGTGGAGTTGCATTATCGCAGCCAGATCGTCGAAAAACTGCGGCAGCGCGGCGGCGAACTGGAGGCGGGCGGGCTGAAGGTGCGCTTGGCGAAGGAATTCGGGTTCTGCTACGGCGTGGAGCGGGCCATCGACCTGGCGTACGCGGCGCGCAAGGTGTTCCCCAACCAGCCGATCTACATTCTCGGCGAGATCATCCATAATCCCGAGGTCAACGAGCAGCTCGTTGCGATGAGCATCAAGTTTCTCTCGGGTCCGATCAAGAGCGCGAGCATCGACGACCTGAAGGAAGACGACGTGGTGATCATCCCCGCGTTCGGCGCGGAAGTGGCGACGATGGACAAGTTGAAGGCGAAAGGCTGCCAGCTCGTGGATACGACCTGCGGCGATGTGATGAGCGTCTGGAAACGCGTCACGCAAAACGCGAAGGAAAGATTTACCTCGATCATTCACGGCAAATCCAAACACGAAGAAACGAAGGCGACGAGTTCGCGCGCCACGTCCAATAATGCCGGCCATTATCTCGTGGTGCTCAACATCGCGGAGACCGATTACGTTTGTGACTATATCCGCCACAACGGCAACAAGGCGGAATTCCTCGCGAAATTTGCCGGCGCGATGTCGCCGGACTTCGATCCCGACCTGCACCTGGCCTCCATCGGTGTGGCCAACCAGACGACGATGCTGCGCAGTGAGACCGAGGAGATCCAGCGGCGGTTGCGACGGGCGATGGTTGACCGTTATGGCGAGACCGAAATTGACCAGCACTACCGGATGTTCGACACCATCTGCGGCGCGACCCAGGAGCGACAGGACGCGTTGATCCACCTGCTGCAGGAGCCGCTCGACATGATGATCGTCGTCGGCGGGTACAACTCCAGCAACACCTCGCACCTCGCCGAGATGAGCGAGGAACGCATGCCCACTTTCTTCATTCGCAACGCCAGCAAGATTCTCTCGGACAAAGCGATTTTGCACTTCAACCTGCACAAGCAGGAGGAAGTGCTGGCCGAGAACTGGTTGCCGGCGGGGAAGCTCTACGTCGGCATCACCGCCGGCGCTTCCTGTCCGAATAATTTGATCGATGATACCGTCCGCCGTCTTTTCAACCTGCGCGGCGTCAACGTGGATGGCATGATCGCCGCCAGCGAAGCCGCGGCGGCGAACCCGTGATGGTTCCATGTTCCCCGCGCTGATTCTTCAACGCCTGGCAAAACAGATTACGCAAGCGAGCCTGAAATCCCATGGATAAAGCCCCTTTCAAATTCCGTTCGACATCGATGGCCGACATCGAACTGCCCAAGGAAGTCTCGGGGCTGCGCGAACTGGCGTACAACTTGTGGTGGACATGGAATCCCCACGCGCGCCGCATGTTCTCGCACATCCAACCCGGGCTGTGGGCGATCTATCGCAACCCGGTCGAGTTGTTGATCAACATCGAGCCGGCGCACTGGGAAGAGCTGCTGGAGGATGAGACGTTCCTCAGCACGTACAAGTCCGTGTTGCGCGATTTCGAGACGTACATGAAGTCGCTCAACGACACCTGGTTCGCCAAGAACCATCCCGGCTACCAGGGCGGGCCGTTTGTTTATTTCTCGACCGAATTCGGCTTTCACGAATGCCTGCGCATTTATTCCGGCGGCCTCGGCGTGCTCTCCGGCGATCACTGCAAGTCCGCCAGCGACCTGGGGATCCCCTTCATCGGCATCGGCCCGCTTTACAAGCATGGTTACTTCGAGCAGGAGATCGAGCCCGACGGACGGCAGCAGCATTTCTACCCGGCCTACGATTTTTCGCGCCTGCCCGTCCAGCCGTTGTTGGCTGACAATGGCCGGCACCTGACGGTCACCGTCGATTTCCCCGACCGTCCCGTGTACGCGCGTATCTGGCTGGCGCAGGTGGGTCGCGTGCCGGTCCTGCTATTGGACACGGACACCAACAAGAACGATCCCGCCGACCGCCCGATCACGGGCCAGCTTTATGTCAGCGGCCGGGAGATGCGCATCTGCCAGGAACTCGTCCTTGGCGTCGGCGGCGTGCGCGCACTGCAGGTGCTCGGTATCGAGCCGGCTTGCTGGCATATGAACGAAGGGCACAGCGCATTCCTCGGGCTGGAACGGGTCCGCAATTGCGTCAAGGGCGGGATGAACTTCGCCGATGCCTGCAAGCAGGTCGCGAAGAATGCCGTCTTTACGACCCACACACCGGTGCCGGCCGGTAACGAAGCGTTCGACACGGGGCTGATCCGCAAATACTACAAGAAGTACTGCAAGGAAGTCGGCGTCACGCTGGATCAACTCATCGACCTTGGCCTTCCGAGTCCCGGTCAAAGTCAGCAGCCATTCAGCCTGACCATTCTCGCACTGCATCTCTCGACTTTTTGCAACGGGGTCAGCCAGCTTCACGGCCAGGTCAGCAACGACATGTGGCGGCACATCTTCAAGGATTTGAAGTCCGGCGAGAATCGAATCCAGGCCATCACGAACGGCATTCACACGTTCACATGGATGGGCTACCAGATGGCGGAGCTTTACGACAAGTATCTCACCCCGGCCTGGCGCGAGAATCTCATGGACGAGCTTTTCTGGAAGCGCGGCGTCGCCAACATTCCCGACAAGGAGTTGTGGGAAGTCCACAACCTGCAGAAGGAAAGCTTGATCCGCTTCACGCGCGCTCGCGAACGCGCCCACCTGGCCCGACACGGCGCTTCGCCCGACGACCTGCGCAGTGTCGAGGAGTTGCTCGACCCGCAAGCGCTGACGATTGGTTTTGCCCGTCGGTTCGCCACCTACAAGCGCGCGGATTTGTTGCTCCGCGATTTCGATCGGCTGCGCGCGATCCTCAAGAACCCCGAGCGCCCGGTCCAGATCATTTTCGCCGGCAAGGCGCATCCGGCAGACAAACCGGGCCAGGAATTGATCCGCCGGATTTTCGACATTTCGAGAAACACGGATTTACACGGCCACATCGTCTTCATCGAGAACTACAACATGCGGGTCGCGCGCATGCTCGTGCAGGGCGTCGAGGTTTGGCTCAACAACCCCCGCCGTCCCCACGAGGCGAGCGGCACCAGTGGCATGAAAGCCCCGGTCAATGGCGGCATCAACTTTTCCATCGCGGATGGTTGGTGGTGTGAAGTGCAGAATCCCGACGCGGGTTGGACCATCGGCAAGGCGGAGGAGAATCCAAACGCAGACGCACAGGACCACGAGGACAGTGAGTCGTTCTACGATATCCTTGAGGAAAAGATCGTCCCATTGTTCTATGAGCGTGACGCGAACGATCTGCCGGTCGAGTGGATCAAGATGATGAAGGCTTCGATTGCTGCTGTCACCCCGCGGTTTTCGACCGCGCGGATGGTGCGCGATTACACGGAGCAAGCCTACCTGCCGGCGGCAAAACGCGGCGGGGCAGTCACAACGGCGTCGGAACAAACCTGGTAGGCAAAGAGCGTGCCGAGTAGCAGCAATCCATACAGTGGAATATAACTGACCGCAAACTCCAGCCACGGACTTCGCCAGTCACCCATCAAGTTCAGCATCACGAGTGCAAGCCCGAGTGTCACGACCTGGCCGGGAGTTGGACTTCGCCCCACGCGCGCCACGGCCATTGCAGCCGGAAAAATCAGCAGCACATAATAATGACCCCACGCCTCGGAAATTCCGGCAAGCATTACCACGGTCATTAAACAGAACTCGGACTCAAGATCCACGCCCACCTCACGCCGCTCGTTCTTCCAGCAAATGCCGTACGCGAGGATGACGAGTGCCAACCCGATGATGGCGCCGATGTTGGCCCATGCGTGCAAAGCGCTCCATTGTGGATCGAAACTATGGAGAGACCACGCGGCGTTCTTCACGAAAGACGGCACGGTAAAATTGAAGTGACGCTGCCACGTGATCCAGTCGTCCACCACTTTCATTCCGCGCGTCCAGAACTGCTGCCAGTTCCCCAAGCCACTGGCCAGGACCAATGCCGCGCTCCACGCCAGAACCGCGCCCGCGCATTTCCAGCGAGTCTTCCACTCTCGCGAGGAGCGCCACAGGAACCACGGAAGCAGCACCACCGGAAACAGCTTGAACCACACCGTTGTTGTTGCGGCTACACAGGCGCTTACCGGCCGGCCATTCCGCAGACACCAGTACGCCAGGAGGATTATCGCAGCGATCGGCAACTGGCACTGCGAAAAGAAGAAATGCCAATAGACCGGTGCCGAAGCAATCATGGCCGCGCACACCAGCCACCGCGCCGGGAGCGATAGCCGATCGGCTGACAGGCGCCAGGTAAGCATCAAGATCCAGCACAGACTGAATATTTCCAACATTACCCAGATCCAGAATGCCGCGATTGGCGGGAGCAGTGCAAGGGGTGCGAAGATGGCAACAAGCAGTGGCGGATTTGTAGCAGTCGGGATCGGATGTGTGTAGCGGAATCCCAACCGCTCGTACTCTGGTTGTAACGGCGTGGAGTAGAGATCAGCGCCGGTCAGCAGCAAGCGGCTGGAGATATAGTAGTGCGCGAAATCGTTCCCTTTGGCGCGCGCTGGCAAGTCACGAGCGATATGCAGGATGCCGAACAGCGCAAGGCCCAGCGCCAGCGTTTGCAGCAGGCACGCACGCCGTTTCCGATCCTGAGTTTCGGTGTTTGATTTCAAGATTTGGAAGGTGGTGGAACCAGCCAGTAATAATTCAGGAGATAGTTCTGCCATTCTTCGATCCCACGCGCTCGCGCCGTTTCGTCGCCCGTGGGATCAAACGCGACCTGTTTGCCGGTGAGTTTGCGCAACCTCTCGTCCGCCTCACGCCGCTGGGCCGCCGCGCTCGACGATAGTTCCCTGACGAGCGCCGTGATGGCCTTGAATTCGACAAATCTTCCCTGGACACTCTCCACATTTGGGAGGTTCTTCTCGCCGAAACTGCCGGCATTCTGTTGCAGCACCGACGCAACATCCACGTCGTGCCGCAAGCACATCGTCGCCAGCGAGTACAAACACGAATAGCGGAACTTGCCACTCGACGTCCCAAAAAACAGTTTTGCGATCGGCAACACCTCCGTCTCGCGTCCACTCGTACCAAGCGCCAGCACAGCCTGTTCCTGCACGATATCCGGCGCGCCCAGCAACAGATGCAGCGGCGGAACCAGTCGCGCATCGTCCACAAACCGCGCGGCGAAGGCTGCCGAGCGCTGCACACGTGGCTCCTTGTCATCCAGCTCCTGGAGCAGGACTGGAACTACAAGATCGTTCCTCGCGCCGGGATGCTCGCGAAACCCGGCCTTCTTTAACGCGTTTCCCAGCACGATCAAGATCAAATCCCGCGCGTCGACGGATAAGGTGTTGTCACCCGCTTCTCGCAGGCAGGCTGGAACCGCCACGATTCCCATGTCCGCCACCCACGAGAGATTGAGATGGTCAATGGGACCCCGCAACTGCGTATCGAGACGCGCCAGTTGATTGCTCTGAAGTTCCGTTGGCTCGGGGAGCAATGTCTCGGGCAGCGCCGATGGTGACACTGATTGAAAGGGCGGCAGTTTTTCAGTGCTGCAACCAAGAAGGAGGGACGCCACGAGCAACAGCGTACCGGGTTTTCTCACCCGGCCCCGTGCCTCATCCTGGCCGCACGGACAGTGTTGTGCATGAGCATGGCGATGGTCATCGGACCAACGCCGCCGGGCACGGGCGTGATCAGCGATGCTTTCGGCGCGACTGCGTCGAAGGCCACGTCCCCCACAATGCGGTAACCTTTTTCGACCGCTTTGTCCTCGACTCGGTTGACACCCACGTCGATGACGACGGCGCCATCGCGCACCATGTCGGCGTTTACAAAGTGTGGCGCACCAATTGCCGCAATCAAAATATCAGCCGACCGGCAGATCTCCGCAAGGTTCCGGCTCCGCGAGTGACACACCGTGACCGTGGCATTGGCGTTCGAGGTCTTCTGCGAGAGAATCAGGGACAGCGGACGGCCGACGATGCGGCTGCGACCAAGCACCGCAACGTGCGCGCCGTCAATCTTCACTCCGCTGCGAACGAGGAGTTCATGAACACCCGCGGGCGTGCAGGGGATGAAACCGGTCGGATCGCCCAGCGCAAGTTTGCCGATGTTCAGCGGGTGAAAGCCATCGACATCCTTACTGGGATCGATCGCCGCGAAAATGGTCGTCGCCGAGATTTGCGGTGGCAAGGGTGATTGAACAAGAATCCCATGGACTTCACGCTTGAAGTTCAGGTCGTTGAGGATGGCGAGCAACTCGCCTTCACTTGTGGACGCTGGTAGATTGACGCGCTCGGAGTGCAGCCCGAGGCGGGTGCACATCTTGTCCTTCATCGAAACATATGTGGCGCTGCCAGGATCTTCACCGACAAGGACCACGGCAAGACCCGGAGTCAGCCGATACTGATCCTTCAGGCGCGCGATCTCAGCGATAGTCTCGGCATTGATCTGCTCGGCGATGGCTTTGCCGTCGATGAGTTTCCCAGACATCACACACGATTACCAAACCATGTCGATACGCTCGATGGCGATGACCGGGTACCGCTCGCCTTTGCGCCAGCGTTGGGTCCCGACCACGCGAACGTGTTTGCCCTCGAACCTCTTCAAATTCGTCTCGGAAGTCTCCAGATACGCGATGCGAAAGCTGAGGCGGTCCGCCTCGGTCGTGCGCAATTCGAAAGTCGCCGGCGCATTCGGCTCATTCACCGCGGCCAAATATCCGTCCTTTACCACGTAGGTGACCAGAATGTCCGGGTCGGCATTCACAACACTGACGGCTGGCGCCGCCGGCGCCGGTATTGGCGACGCGGCAACTGGCGGCGTTACGACCTCCGACGTGCTGGCGGGTGGCGCGGCCGCGCGCGGAGCGGCTTCAACATCTACCAGCTCGGCCGCAATCCAACCGCTGCACTCTGGCGTCGGCCGGATTTGCACCCACTCGCCCTTTTTCTCCACCACCTCGACCTTCGTGCCTTTCGACAGCTTTCCGACGTCGCGGTAATTCGAGCCGGGACCGCACCGCACATTCAGGTTCTCGACGTTGGCGGCTCCGCCGGTGAGATGCTTGGCGCTGACGTAGCATTTCGCCGCCGCGGGCAAGGCGATCCGCAACCAATCCACCGACTTTTCCCGCTCGGTCACTGTCTTGTGGTCGAGCACGTCCACGGTCTCGCCTTTGTGAAGCTGGGTGACGACCTCCGCGCTCAGGCTCGGGCGTGAGCGAACGTTGCTGTGCTGGCCCTTGATTGTGCCGCGGCCTGTTTCGGATACCGGGGCAGCGACGGCCGGAACGGCTCCACCGGAATCGGCGCGAGTGGCGGACACGATCCAAGACGCCGCGACGGCAAGCGCGCTAAGGACGAAGATCTGCCGGCGAAAATTGTGTAAGTTTGTCCACTTCTTCATGAGTAAGATGCCTCCATTGTGATGTTGCCAGATTCCCCAACTCAATCGGGCCGACCGCCAGCCGCACGAGGCGCGTCACGGGATGCCCAACCGCTGCCATCATCCTGCGAATTTGTCGTTTCTTTCCTTCACTGAGAATCAGCCGCAGTTCCGTACCATGAACTTGCGCCCGCACCTGGAAGATTTTTTCGGCGCGCAACAACTCGCCGTCACTACGAACCCCCCTCAGCAGGCGTGCGATCTCAGCCTTCTTCAATTCCCCCTCGACCTCCACGAAATAGGTCTTGCTCATCTTGTAACGGGGGTGCGTGAGCCGCAAGCTAAAAGTGCCGTCGTTGGTCAGGAACAACAGACCCTCGGAATCCTTGTCAAGCCGTCCGACGGTGTAGAGCCGCGGCAGCGACCCCGGCAGCAAATCGACCGCCCGCTTGCGCCCATGAGTATCGGCGTTGGTGCACACGCAACCGACGGGCTTGTGCAGCGCAATATAAACCTTGCGCTCGAGCACGACCGGCTTGCCGTCCACGGTCACGGAATCGCGCGCGGGATCAATCTTGGTGCCGAGGACGCGGCTCGGTCGGCCATTGACCGAAACCTGGCCAGCTTCGATGAGCTGCTCGCAACGACGCCGCGAGGCAATGCCCGCTTCCGCAAGATACTTTTGCAGGCGGACGAGCACGGCGGAGTGACCGACTACTCCGGCTTGGTTTTGGGCAGCCCGAAAACGCGATCGCCGCCCTTCCAGCGCCCCTGCTTCTTGAGGATCTCCACGCGCTCGAACCGTTTGAGAACGTTGCGGCGCGCCTGGATTTTGTTGGCCCCTTTGAGACTTTGATGTTGTGACATGGTGTACTTCCTGATTTAAGGCTTGAGTGTCAGTTTCAGTGCTTCAATTTTCGCGGCGACTTCATCTCGGTACTCAATAGTCCTACCAGATTGCAGGTACTTTTCAAAGTTTTTTATCGCCTCGGTTGGATTGTTGTCCTCGTAGAAAAGACCGAGTTTGTAATACACCAGCGCGTAATCCGGCCGCAATTCCAGCGCTTTGCGGTACGCAGTCAACGCTTTGTCGCGTTCCTTGAGTTGCGCGTAGGCGTCCCCGAGCCCGCTGTAAGCCAACGCGTATTTCGGGTCCTTCTCGATGGCCTTCTTGTAATAGACAATCGACTCATCGGGCCGCTTTTCCAACAGATACGTGTCACCCATTGCATTGTTGAAATGTGGAACGCTCGGGTCGATGTCGATCGCCTTTTGCAACAGCAGCTTCGCGTCCTTGTCACGCAATTCCTGCAGATAGAGAATGCCGAGACTGTAGTAGGCGTCGCCGTTTGGACGTCCGGCTTCCTCTTCGAGTTTCACGAACGTCGCAAGATGCTGCTCGGCCCCCTTGAGATCACCCTCCTCTTTCAACAACACGCCGAGGTTGTGGTGCGCGCGCCCGTATTTCGGATTGATGGCCAGCGCTTTCTGATAAGCATTCCGCCCTTCCTTCTTGCTGCCGGTCTCATCGTAAAGCACCCCAACCTGGTTCCAAACGTCCGCATCGTCCGGCTTGATCTCCAGATACCGCTTGTACTGGTCAATCGCCCCGCCCTTTTCCCCCAGCTTCTCACAGACAACCGCGAGGTTATAATAAGCGTCCAGGTATTTGGGGTAGAGTTTGATCGCTTTTTCGTACTCCAGCTTCGCGCGCGGCAGCGAACCGGCCTCGACGAATTTATTGGCTCGATCAAAGTACTTGGTGGCCTCGGCGATCGCGCTGGTCTCCTGCGTCCCGCTCTCCGCCGCCCGCGCCCGCGTCAACGGCGCCGCCGCCAGCACAATCGCGATCAGGAACCCTTCAATTGCCCTTTTCATTATTCCCCTCCTTCGCCTTCAGTTTATCCAGGGCCGCCTGTGCGCTCTTGGCGACGGAGTTGTTGGGAAACTCCCGCAACAGCTGCTCCAACCGCGCCCGCCCTTTCTCCTTCTGCCCCACCGCCAACTGGCTCAAGCCCAGACAATACAAGGCCTTGTCCTTGTCCTTGTATGCTGGCCAGCGCTCCAAAAGCTTCTCGAAACTGTACGCCGCTTGCGCGTATTCGCCGCGCTTGCCGAGGGCGAAGCCCAGCGCAAATATCGCTTTGTCCGTGTACCCATATTGATTCTGCTCATCGTGCTCGATGACGTTGCGCAGATGTGGCTCCGCCAAGTCCTCCCGCCCTTCTTCCAAATACGTCTCGGCCACCTTCCAGTTCGCTTGCACGTCCTCTGGGCTCTTCATGGCCAGCCGTCGCGCCTCGCGGAAGGTCAACTTGCTGCGCTTGGCCTCATCCAGCTTGGCCAGCAACTGATCTTTCTCGACCAACCCCGCTACCCGCGACATTTCATTTCCCCCGCCATCCAACAACAGGATCGTCGGCGCGCCGCGCACGTCCAGCTTGCGGGCGTCGTCCCCCTGCTTGGCCGCATCGATCCGCACGCACACGAATTCCTCCGCCACGTCGATGACCGCCTTGTCCGCCAACAAACCTTCCTCCAATTTCTGGCAGAACTCCGAATCCCGCAGGAAAAAGTAAGCGAGAATCGGCTTCTTCAACTGCCGCGCCTGCTTCTCCGCGTCGGGCAACGACCGCAACCATTGGATGCTCGACCGCAATTTCCCCAGTGCCTCCGTCGCGGCCTCGCGGACGGAATCCGTCTTGTCGGATTTCTCGACCTCCTCCAGCCACGGAATGGCCTCGGCCCGCCCGCTCGTCTGCAAGGCCGCCACGGCGGACCAACGCACGATAGAGTTGTCGTCCTTCAACACCGCGTGCGCTCGTTCGAGGTCTTCCGCCGCATCACTCACCTGCAACAAACCAATCACCGCCACCTGCCGCTTCTCGGGACTCGACGATGTCAACATTTCGCGAAACTGTTTCTCTACCCGCGTGCCGCCGATATGTGAGAGCGCATCCGCAGCGTCAGCCCGCTCCTCGTCATTCGTGCTCCCCAGTTGCTTCACCAGGTCATCGATGCGATCGGCGTACACAGTGCCGACCGACGCCAACAGAAGCAAAACCACTGCGACTTTTACAATCGATGAGCGCAGCCAATTCAAATAATTCCGCTCGCCCGCAACCACCGGTAAAAAGATCACCTCAGGCACCTCATAACTATGTGCGGCCTTGACCGCACTTGTGACACCGCCGACCCGCGCCCGCGTGGTCTTGATGAGCAGCAAACACTCGCGCGCGGTTTCCAGTTTGCCCCGCCACCAGTAATGCGATTCCAGGCCGCCGATGATGTTGACGCACGCCGCCAGCTTCTTCTTCAAAACTGCCTTGGCCACCTTGCGCGCTTCCGTCCGCGAGGAGCAGGTCACCAACCCCACCACAGCATTTGTCATCGCTTCTTCCCTTCAATTATCTCGATCACTTCCGCCAATGTCGTAATGATGTACGTGGCGTCGCTGGCCCAATCGGGCACCGGCTCACCGTTCGTCAGCATCGCGCTGGGCGCACCCGCGTTCTTCGCGCAGAGCACGTCCCACTTGTAATCGCCGACCATCAACACCTCACCCGGTTCCGCGTCCCAACGCCGCGCGATCTCCCAGATCGGCTCGGGCGCGGGCTTGTGCGGGCCGTCCTCCCTTGTGACAGTGATGTCGAACTTCAGGTTCAATTTCCGACAGACCCCGTCCACCGACCGCCGCGTATTGCGCGTCAACAACGCCGTCGGCATCCCCCGCCGCACCAGCTCGTCCAACAACTCCCGCGCCCCGTGGTTCAACTTCGCCTCCGCCACGCCCGCGTCCTCGAACTTCGTCATCACCGCCTGCACCCGCGCGTATTCCACCCCGGTGGCCGTCGCCAAATAGTCCAGCATGTCCACGTCGCCGATCCCCGCCTCCTCCTTGATAGTTGTAAAGTCGAAGTACGGCGCCGTGATCGTGCCATCCATATCAAATATAACGCCCTTGATCTTCATCGGAGCCGTGATGAAACCACACCTCTGCAGGAATTCCAATGCCGAACGCTGTCCGTCGTTCGCTTCGCCAACTCTCAATTCCGGTCGAAACGAACCCATTTGTAATCTTCACTTCACATCCCTCAACACCTTGCCCCTCTGTATGTTACAATCGTATTTGCGCGCATTACAAATGGGTTCGTTTCGCAGAATGGCATGTTTCGAGGCCCTCCCTGTCGCGTTGAAGCCTTGGCGAAGACGGACTCGTCCGCCATAGCTTTGGCGAAGGCGGATCCCCTCCGAAGAACCGCGCCGCTTCTCTTCCGTCAGCCTTCTACATTTACTCATACTGGTATCCTACCATTATCGGAATCCGATGTCCAGACGGAAACGTCGGGCTTGCGAAATCGCTCTTCTGCGAATTGGCAGGACGACAGGACTACTTCTCAGACGGGCAACTCCGCCCCCCTACTTCGCGGCCTCCGGAAGCGGCGCTCCATCCCACGGACAGAATTTATAGTTGCCTGGTAGTTGTTCCAAACATTTCGGGCAGGTTTTTGTTGGCAGGAGCGACGCCAAGGGTAAACGCCATTTATAATCTTTCCCCTTATAGGCAATGGTCAACGAACCTTCGCTCTTCGGGTCAGCTAGCGCTCGGCCTTTGAAGTCCTCCGCGGGGAAGAGAAAGAAATGGAAGTTCTTACCCATCGACCCCATCATATTGGTGAGCAAGGGCTTCATGATCTGAAGAAAATTCTTCACATCGGCGCTCAGGACGTCGTCATCCAACGGCGGGTATGCGTGGCCGCGAGTATCTTGAAGTTGGATGGCTGCCCGTGCTTCTTCATTGGAAGTATATGTCACCGCGCCAAACGGTCCAATCGTTCCGTCCACAATGCCGACCATCGTATACGGACGGAACACCTGCAACATTCGTTCCGTTGCTTCCGGCGTCATCTTCCCGCCGGATGACAGCGAAACACGCCAGAATTCCTCGGGTACCCACCAGACGAGGGTGATGACCCCGGGTATCTTCCCCGACTTTTGCGTCTCATGAATCAAATCCGACAGATCGACCTTCTTCGGCGGAGCACTCGTTTCTGCTTGCGCCATGATTCCCCAGAGAAACAGGAAGAAAACCGCGTACCGCTGAATAGAGGTCGCTTTCATGGCCCCCACACTAGGGCTTCCACAACCGTACTTCGAGGAAAAATACGCCCGCCCATATCGCCCTCATCTCTCTTCCCTTTCCGCCCTGCATGAAAACTTTACTTCCGAGGGTAATTGCGAAAACCTCTTGCAAACCCGGCTGTTGTTGTTACGTTCCCAACTGGAATCTAAAGCCAATCAATTAAGGAGGATTCGACCATGACGATTTCCGCCAAAGGTGTATTGGGAGTTTCACTGGCCACACTGTTGCTTTCTTCCTCGTCACTGCCACAAGCTCAGGCCGCGACCAAATTCGTTGCGAATAACGGCATCGATAGCTCCGTTTGCGGGACTACGGCCGCCACCGCCTGCCGTTCCATCGGCCAGGCCATTGCCAATGCGTTCGATGGCGACGTGATCGTCGTCGGCCCCGGCCGTTACGGCGATCTCAATGACGACGGCGCGTTCACCGATCCGGGTGACGAAACTTTTCCGGGTGCCTGCGGCTGTATGATTCAGGTCAACAAATCCGTCACCATCATCTCGCGCGACGGCGCGGCGTCGACCATCCTTGACGCGGCCGGCAACGGCGTTAATGTCGTCTCCATTTCCTCCACGGGCGCCGTCTTTGGCGTGCTGAAAAGGGGATTCACTCTCATCGGTGGCGACAACGGCGTGGTCGTCGAATCCTCTGCCAACAACGTGCTGGTCGACGGCAACACCGCCAATGGCAACGGCACCGACGGGTTTCAGGATCTGGGGACGGACTCGGTGTTCTTCAAGAATGTCTCCACCGAAAATGGTAACGATGGCTTTAACGTGCTGGGAACAGCGCCCGCGCTGCTGAACAACCTCGCCACCGTCAATATCAATCACGGGTTCGAACTGCAAACCACCGATGCTTTCGTCCGCGCCAACGTCTCGACGGCAAACAGCGCGAACGGCTTCCATATCCGTGGCGCCAATGACTCCTCCAGGCTGACGGGCAACATCGCCGACAGCAATCTGGGCGACGGTTTTCGCCTCCGCAGCGCGACCAACATCCTCTTGTTCGCCAATTCCACCGTGGGCAACCATAATTTTGGCATCAACCTGTCCAACCTGAGCACCAACATCGTGATCCAGAAAAACAACATCTTCGGCAACGCTGTCCCCGCCGGCTCACCCAACTGTGGTCTGGTCAACAACACCCCGTCCGATATCGACGCCCGATTCAATTTCTGGGGCGCGGCTTCCGGGCCAGGCCCGACCGAGCCATCCGACAACATCTGCGACCAGAGCACCGGCGTTACCGACACCAGCTTACCCTCCACCAAGGAATTCAAAATCAAACCCGGCGCGCCGTAACGCCCGGGCCTGACAGGACTTCAACGGTTCATCGGGGTGCAAGTGTAAGGAAAGCACTGGGGCCAGTGGTGCGTCACCTTTCCCGCTTTTCCATTTTGCCTTTTCGTTCAGCCTGTCCGTTGAGCGTTGAACGTTGGGCGTTGAATGTTGAACGTTAATTCTTTTCTGCTACATTCCACGCGTCAGGCGAACCGGCCCGTTGGCGTGCGGGCCTCGACCAAAAGAGAAGGAGCCGACATGTCCATTCGACCCGTCCACAAACTCATCAAATCCAAGCCTACTATGGAAGGCGCGGGTGTCCATCTCCGCCGCGCGTTCGGCTTCGGCAACACCACCGACTTCGACCCCTTCCTGTTGTTGGACGATTTCCGCAACGACATCCCCGCCGATTACCTCGCCGGTTTCCCCTGGCATCCCCATCGCGGCATCGAGACCATCACCTACGTCCTCGCCGGCAACGTCGAACACGCCGACAGCATCGGCAACCACGGCTCCATCGAAGCGGGCGACATCCAGTGGATGACCGCCGGCCGCGGCATTATCCACCAGGAAATGCCCAAGGGCGACCAAGCGGGTCGCATGCACGGCTTCCAGTTGTGGGCCAACCTCCCCTCCTCGCTCAAGATGACCGCCCCGCATTACCAGGAAGTCAAGGCGCCCGAAATCGCCGTCGCCACCGAAGACGATGGCACCCAGGCCCGCATCATCTGCGGCCAGTTCTGGGGCAAAAAAGGTCCCGTCACCGGCATCGCCGCCGACCCGATCTACCTCGACGTCACCGTCCCGCCCGGCAAACGCAAACGCCTCCCCGTCGACACCTCCCGCAACGCCTTCGCCTACGTCTTCGCCGGCTCCGGCAAATTCTGCAACGCCTCCGGCCCCCTCGCCGTCCCCACCGAAAGCGTCAACTGGCTCGACACCGCCCCACCCGCCGAAGCCGAAGACCGCAGCCTGATCCTCTTCGACAGCGGCGACGAAGTAGTAGTCCAAGCCGGCGACCAAGGCATCCGCTTCTTGTTGGTTTCAGGAAAGCCGTTGAAAGAGCCGGTCGCCTGGTACGGCCCCATCGTCATGAACACGCAGGAACAGTTGCGGAAGGCGTTTGATCAGTTGAACGAGGGTACATTCTTGGAAACAGAAGAGCCGAAAAAATAGCCCATGCGTTCGCCAACAGTTCACGGGTTGCAGCTGCGCTTCTGCGAAGCGCAGGTCGTTTTCCGGTCTTTCAATTGAAGGGCCACGCGGAGCTTGTCCTGAGCAACGTTACTTGACTTGTTCACTTACCGGATTCCGGATGCAACTTCCAGACACCATAGGCTGGAGGATCTCCCTCTCTCCATCCTTGTCCTGGCTCCACATAAACCCTGCCCCACATTCCATTTCCGTCGATCAGACCAATGAATCTTGCGCTTGGCCCTTCGTCCTCGTCGTATTGCATCCACGACACCACGCTTCCAGTCTGAACAAGGTCTTGTATCGGCAGTTTGGACATCTTGATCAGTTGTCCGTTGGAGAATTCCAACTCAAGGGCGGCAGTTTTTTCGGGCTTCCCGGTAAACTGTATTTCAAGTACGTAGGACCCGGAGGTCATCGTGTTCGGTCGAGTCACTACATTTGTCAGAAACGACCGGTCGAGTTCGACCAGTTTCTTATGAAGATCCAAATCGCGCTTCGTCTGTAATTTGGATCGGGAGTCCGCTCCATAATACGATCCGACCCAGAAGATAATGGCAATCAAGGCCAAGACTGCGCAAACGGCTACGATCTTTTTTTGCATGTCGCGTTGAAGCCTAAACTTATTGGATAAAATAGTCTTTACCGCCTGCGTTCGATTGCCGGGCCGGCTACCAATCGGCCTTAATCCGGGATTTCCGCCTCCACCAGCTTGCCCAGCAGCACGAGCGATTCCTGCCAGCCCAGATAACACGCTTCGACAGGGATGACATCCGGGATTCCTTCCTGCACGATGCTGAGTTCCGTGCCCACCGAAACTTTTTTCAAGCTCACGGTGACATGCATTTCGCCGGGCAAATTTGGATCATCGAAGACATCGGTGTAGCGAAGGCGCTCGTGCGGGACGAGTTCAAGGTATTCGCCGCCGAAGGAGTGGCTTTTGCCGGAAGTGAAATTGGTGAACGACATTCTATGCCGCCCACCGACACGCGCATCCAGCTGATGGACCTTTCCGGTGAATCCATTGGGCGGTAGCCATTTGGCCATGGCGTCGGCATCCAGAAACGCGCGATAGACCCGCTCGGGCGATGCCCGCAGCACGCGATGAAGTCGGACTGTGTTAGGCATGATGATCTCCTCAATTTTGGAGTGAATGCGATGACCGGCTATTCTTGCTCATCGTGTAGTTCTAAAAATACCACTCAGCGGGTTATTCTGGGTTCTCGCTTCGTAGGCTCATCTGCCTCATCCGCCGAGACAATCTTCACTGTGACAACATCTCCCGGTGACAGCTTAGTAAAATCACCCCACCAGATATGTTCCTCAGAACCTTTCTCCTCTGTGAGGCCACCCAAAGAGGATAACAAATGGTACCCAGTACCGTCCTTGTACGTATTGGCGGTCACGTCAAACGACAGGACACCGTCTCGAACACCCGCCGTGTAGGTCTTCTTACCGTTTATCTGTACCTCAAAACAAATCATCGCACTACCTCCTGGCCACGATGCAATCGTCCTACATCTCCTTCTCGCAATTAATCATCCACGGCGTGCCGAATTTATCAACAAGCATCCCGAACCGTTGCGCCCAGAATGTCTCCTGCAGCTCCATGCAAATCTCGGCCCCTTCCGACAGCCCTTTGTAAATCCGTTCGGCTTCCGCTGGAGAATCCACGCCGATCGACACCGAAAATCCCTGCGGCTTCTCAAACCGGTCCGCCGGCGCGTCCGAACCCATGAGCGTTTGATCGCCCACCGTCAGCCGCTCGTGAATGATCTTGTTCTTCCAATCGGGCGCCGACTGTCCGGCCGCCGGCGATTCGCCATACGTCATCTTCATCGCGATCTTCCCGCCCAAACACTTCGCATAAAAGTCAAACGCCTCCGCGCATTGTCCCTGGAACATAAGATAAGCATTCAATTTCATCGTGGCCTCCTTGGATTGTAAATGATGGTGAATTTCAGTTGTTCGGGTCGCGCGTTGCCGCCGAATGAAATTACACCACACACGCTGAACGCGCAATTGACGTTCACCATCGCCGAGAGCCGTCGACCCGCAGGAGAAAAAACTACTTCACGTCTTTGATGGCAGCCTTCACCTTCGCCACCAATTCGGGAGGAATATCCTTGAACCCGTGCGCCGTCCGCGCGTGTTCCTGCAATTTCTTCATCAACTCCGCTTCGGTCTCCGCGCGCGCCTCAAAATCACACGCCACGCCCACATCCGAACATTTCATGCTCTTCGCCATGACTGCCTCCGGTTGGTTGATTGCCATCTCACGGTCTACTCCGATTCACGCCGACCTTCAACGAAGAAATTGCCTCCGCCGTCCCTCTGTTCTCTCTGTTTCCTCCTGTAAAACTTCCTATGGAACTCGCGCCGTCATTCAATTTCCAGCGAGATGATCTTGTCGTTCGCGACGGTGAATATGTAATCGAGTTCAACCGGGCTCCCGGGGAAGTCGCCGGTCAACCGCGCGCGGAGTCTCACGATGTTCCCTTCCAACGCGGCATCGAGAGGTTCCACAACATACCGATATTTTGCCTCGGTCTCCCGCTTCCAGGACTTGATGGCATCCAGCCCACGATGGTCGCGGTCTTCGTCATGCACCACCGCATCGTCCGCAAAGCAGAGATCCAGCATGTCCGCATCCCTGGCTTTCACCGCCGCCAGATAGGTGGCGACCGGCCTGGGCAATGCTAGTGCCATCGCGTTGTCCTTGTAGACCGCACGAGACAGAGTTTAGTGGCATTTCGACTCCCTCGCAAGTGCGCGCTGACTTATCAGATGTCTTGTCCATCACCGGTGTCCCCGTCTTTCCCGCGAGCCTTGAAGAATCGCCTCACCATGGGTAAGAAAGCCAGATAGGGCCGTGCATCGCAGAAGGATGCTACCGTGGCTTTCTTGAGCGTCATGTTCTTAAACACAATCCTTTTGCTCGTCTGGTAGGACATCCAAAGCGAAGCGACCAGCCACACTCCTATGAGAATTTTAACCGCAAGCGCGGCCAGGTGAAGTCCCGCTTGTTTCCCCAGATAATTGGAAAGCATCAGCAGCGGCCACAAGACGATCATGTAGAGAATCACGATTTTTGCGTGAACGACGTGGTACCGAACAAAGTTCATTTCACACCCTCCCGTTTTTTGTCCTCAAATCTTTCCGGTTGATAGCACGCCACCGGATTCCGCTACGGTTCCGCAACCAACACGCTGCCATTGGGACTGTCATTCGTACCCGCCGTCGACGGCAGGCTGTTCGCCCACGCCACATGCCCGTCGTTGTAAAGCACACTCCCGCCGGCGTCTTTGTGGGGTGCGCCCGGGGCAATACTGGCGGACCATCGCGCGCCCTTCGAGTACCCGGCCGCGGTCACCGACTTGCCCATCCGATCCAGCGCGACGATCGAATCCGGCTGGTCCTGCCAGATCAAGCCAACCGAATACGAATAACTGATCGACATGCCGGCCGCCGAGTTCGTCAACGGATAGACAGTCTGGGACTTCGCCGCAGTATCGCTCGGGCAGGCGAAAACCTTGGCCGAGGTGATGACGTTGCTCAACAGGTTGTACGAGCCCGCCAATGTGGGATTGCTGGCGAGGTCCTGGGGCATCCGGCCATTGTAAACATCCGAGTACATCGCGATCCCCAGCCCGATTTCCTTGAGGTTGTTCAGGCAGACCGCGCGCCGCCCTTTTTCGCGGGCCATCGTGAGCGCGGGCAACAGCATCGCCGCCAGAATCCCAATGATCGCAATAACAACCAACAGTTCGATGAGGGTGAACCCGATACTGTCCTTCGTGGAGCGTTTCATAGCACGGTCCTCCGTTCGGTTGCGTCAGGACTGCGTGCCCATCACCGCGTAACACTACAGCCGCACCCCTCGCCAGTCATGTAAATGGCCTGTAAAAAAAACGCGCGGAGCGACAGCCGCTAAGGCTGAAGATGTCGCCACATCCGGCTTGCCAATCCGATTTTGACAGTGCTTTAATCGGCCAACCAGAGAGGAGTCGCTGTGAATATAAAACTTGTCCGCCTCTTCGTCGGCACCGCCGTTGCTTTTCTGTTTCTGTCAGGAGGCCAGAGTTTGCAGGCCCAAACAACAACACCCCCGCCCACGAAGGCCAACAAACCCGCGAATTCACCGGCCGCCGCAGGTCTGTTGACCCAGGCGTATTCCGCGCTCTCCGCGGCTGACCACGACTACCAGGGCAACCGCGTTCGAGCCATGAAACAAATCGAAATCGCTGCGAAGCTGCTCGGCGTCACCTTGGCCGGTGATGGCAAAGTCAAAGAATTGCAGACAACCTCCGACCAACAGCTCCGCACAGCGCAGGGTCTCCTGCAACAGGCTGTCGCCGCGGGACTCAAACCGAAACCACAAGAGCACGTCCAGAAGGCCCTCGCTTTTCTTACCACCGCGCTGAGTATCAAGTAGGTGGAGGAATTTCGACTACGGCGTCAACTCTCGACACGTGGCGGTGTTAACGTTCCATGGCGCCTTTACCAGCGATCGCCGCTTCGTAAACATTCATAAACTCACTCCAATCGCGAACTCGAACGCCAGGACACTCGGTGCCCGGTTCCACCGGATCCTGGGAAATCCAAATGGGCTGAAGACCCGCTTTCGCCGCACCGACAATATCTTCGCCCAACGTGTCTCCAATAAACCACGTTTGCTCCGCCGCAACTCCCAGTCGTGACAGCGCGGCCTCATAGATCGCGGCCGCAGGCTTGCGGAATCCAACATCGGCGCTGGACACCACAAACTGGAAGTACTTCCGCAAACCATACGTCTCAAGGTTGGCTTCAAGGATTCGCCCGCAAAACGGCGCATTACTAATTGCCGCGACTGGAATACGATCACTTTTCAATCGGCGAAGCACGTCCTCGATCCCCGGAACCGGAACCAGCGTTGCGATGGTGCTCCACAGCGTGTCTTCGAGTGTCGCCATGTCATCGTGGAGCGAAAGTCGCTTCGCCAGCCACCTCGGCAGATCAACCTCCCGGTCAACGCCATGGCTCTGTTGAACCTCCGCCCGAAACTCCCGGCAGATTTCAGCGACATCGGCCTCCTGTTCAACGACCGACCGGACCCCCGCCTCCAAATCGTATCGCTGCTCATTGAGCACCGTTCCTCCGACGTCAAATAAGATGGCCTTCGGAGCGCGCACGTCAGGAAGTCCTACCACGTATACCGCACCGTATACGTAATCACCTGCTCCCCGTCCTTGTCCACCTTCACGGGAAAGTGAATCGTGTTGGCGTCGTACTTCGTCCACTTCTGGTTCGACTCGGTGATCTCCCAGTTGTTCCAGCGATAAAGCGTCTCCTTCACGAGCACTTCGACGGGCTCGGTCTTGTGGTTGCGGACGTGGATCTCGAAGCTCTCTGTAATAATATGGCGGCTGACGTCAATCTTGTAGTCCGTCCGCTTCCGTTCGCCGACAATGTCGAACGCGTCGCCGATGTGCAGCTTGACGGTCTCATCTTTCGGCGTGTGGTCGATTTCGTCCTCGCCAATGAACTCCAGCGACCCGTCAGCTTCATCGCGCTTGTAGAGCCGCATCTTGCCCTTCGGCAACGCCATGCCCAGGTTGTTCTCTTTGGAATTCTTTACCTCGACCACTACGTTGACCTTCTTATTGCCTTCTTCGCTGCCGTAGTTGGCGTCGTTGTTCAATCCGCCATAGAACCGGTACTGCGGCGCGCCGTCATAAAGAAATACCTTCTTCACCGGCACGTCCGCCGCCTTGAGCAGCTGGATCTGCTTGGTCTGGTTCTGCGCCACCGTCGCTGGCCGCCCCAACGTGTAAAGGTGATACTCAAAGAACGCCTTCTCCGCGAAACCCGCCTCATTCTCCACAGCCATCTTGCGCATCGCGCCCGCCATGAGCATCGGTTGCGGCTGTTGCGCTCGCCGCACATCTCCCGCGATCAACTTTAATTTCGCATCCTTGTACGTCGCGCCCGACTGATTATGGATTGTCACCCAGCCGCCGAGATCAAGCTTCGTGTCGTTGGGATTCAGGATGGCGTTGTAATCGGCCTGCCAATTGATGCCGGCCGTCTGGTATGCCACTTCGATGAGTTGCTGGCCCACCTTCTCCGTCGCGAGCTTCCACACCAGCGTCGGCTTGGTGATCAATCCTTCCGGCAGCGCGCCGAACTGGATGTCCTTCACGTTGTCGCCGCGCTGGACCATCACAATCTCCGCCTTCTCACCCTCCTGCCGAATCACCAACTGGTTCGCGTCAAAACTCAACAAACTCCCCGAATACCGCGACCCATCTTTGGTGAGCACGGCAATCTGTTTGTCGATGTATTTCCCAAGCAGCTTGTCGGCGGACACCAAATCGAACTCGTAATTCTGCTCCAGCACCGTCGCCTGTGGATCCGTGATCGACTTGAACTGCACACTCGTCCCATCGATCTGTGACGCCACATCATCAAAGCGAATCGTCCCCGTCTTCTCCTTCACATCCACATTGCGCTTCTCACGCACCACGCCAAAATTCTGGTTGTAGATCGTCAGCGCAATGCCTTCCTCTTGTTTTTCGGGGGCGGCAAGCGCGGCGGCGGCAAGGGCAAACGTCAGTGGAATCGTCGTCAGGCTGCGTAGCTTCATACAGTTCCTCCGTGGATGTCCGACACCGCCACACTACAAGAGTTCCGCGCAGTGTGCGATATTTTCAGGAAAACTTTCCAAATGCCTCGGACTGCCTATAATGCGCGCATGGCTTCCTGGAAATACGACGTCATCATCGTGGGAGCAGGACCCGCCGGCATCACGGCGGCCATCGCGTTGGCCAAAGCGCAAATCCCGGTGCTCGTCATTGAGGCGGGTGTGTTCCCGGGAGCGGAGAATTGGTCGGGCGCTGTCTATTTCACGGAAAACCTCACCCAGCCGGATGTCCTCGGCGAACAGGCTGTGCGCGATTCCGCTTACGAACGTCCCGTCACCAAGCGCGGCTTCTACATCTATAACGGCCATTCCCTCGTGGGCCTGAATTATCGCAACCCCGCCACGTTCGCCAACTGCTACACCGTCCTTCGCCCCACCTACGACCATTATCTGGCCGAACTTGCGAAGTCGTTCGGGGCGGAGATCCTGACGGAAACCACGGTCGACGGCCTGCTCCGCGACGACAACGGCCACATCGTCGGCGTTCACACCGACCGTGGTTCGGTCCACGCCGATGTCGTGTTCCTTGCTGAAGGCGACGCATCCCAACTCGTGACGAAGGAGGGTTACGAGCGCAACGTCGAGCCCGGCGCGCCGCATTTTCTGCAAGGCATCAAGGAAGTCATCGAGGTCGACCCCGATTACATCGAGCACACGTTCGAGTTGCCGCAAGGGGAAGGCGCGGCCTTCGAAATCCTCTTGCGCAATGGGTCGATCCACAACCGCACCGCCAACCTCAACATGGGCGGCTTCCTTTACACGAACAAGGCCAGTCTCTCGCTCGGCCTAGTGCTGCCACTCGACAACCTCAGCAAGGAGTTCGGCGGCGACCACAACCGCCTCATGGAATGGTTCAAGGGCCTGCCCGAAGTCCGTCGCTGGACGAACCACAGTCGCTCATCCGCCTACGGCGCAAAGATCATTCGTGGCGGCGGCTTCCGCGAATTACCGCAACTCGTCGACAACGGCCTCGCCATTGGCGGCGCCGCCACCGGCATCGGCCTCGATTTCCCCTACCCCAATTTTACCGGCCCCGCCACCGCGATGGGACGCTTGTTCGCCAACGCCGTCAAGCAAGCCCGCGCCGACAACAAAACTTTTTCGCGTCCCGTCCTCGAAGAACTCTACGAACGTCCGCTCCGCGAAACGCATTACTTCAAAAATGTCGAGTTTCTCGAAAAGTGGCCGCACTACGTCGAGCACACCCGCGTATTTTTCGGTCGCGCCGCCGACCTTGCAACCGGCTCTCTCTACATCGCAAGCAACCCGGCCTTGGGCCCGCACCAAAGGCTTTGGCAACTTGCGAAGTTTACCCGCGAAACTCTCCCGCTGAAAAACTGGGGTGAATTTTTTCGCGACCTCGGGCAACAACGCACCGCACTCGGTCTGACCCAGAAAAGCAAGACCGGCAGCACGCTCTCAACGACTCCGCCGGCACAATCAGGCGAAGTCCTCCTGGAATTCCGCGTGGACGGCGAACCGCAAACCAATTTCATCTGGCCCATTTCCAGTCTGTTCAAAACACTGCCCTCGGCCCTGTCGACGGCCTCCAATCACGTTTACGCCAATGATACAACTCCGGTACCGATCAAACTCAGGAGTGCCATTTCCGCCGTCCGCCGCGGCCTGAAGCTTACCGACCATCTCCTTCCCGTGGTCTTTGGATTCGCACTAATCGTCTTGATGCCCATTCAATGGATCTGCGAGTTGGTCCACTTGCTTATCACGCGTCCGTCACCGGAAAAATTTCTCTCCAGCTTCTTCCAAAAAAATCTGGCCCTCGTTCGACAGCGCCTCAAGCTCGACCCCGATGCTGTCAAAATCGAGCAGCCATGGGAAGAAAAGCTCTCTCTCATCCGCTACTTCTCCGAGGACCACACGCACATCAAGGTGTTCCGTCCCGAGAATTTCGAGAACCGCGCAAAGATCGCTGACTCCCCTCTCTGGCACGTCTGCCCCGCGAAAGTATACGAATGCCACACCGACGACCTCGGCCAGTCGCAACTCGTGGTGAATTTCGAGAATTGCATCAAATGCGAAACCTGCTGGCGTTCAGCCCCCAACGACGTCGATTGGACCCGCCAGCGCCACCAGCGATTAATCTTCAGCGCGCCAACCGAGGCGAACTGCAAACTGTTGGCGCTAATGAAACAAGGGGGTGTTGTAGGCCGCGTGCCCTCACACGGCGACAATGCAACCGCCGCCTCGGGGGACGTGGCCTACAGACTGGCCGCCAAGCTTCACCAGTTCTGCGGCACTGTATATGCCGGCCCGCGCTACATCGATGCCGGCCGCACGCGCTGGCTCCAATCATTATTGACCGAAGCACAGTCCATCGCCGTCACCATCAAAGATCCGCGAATCGACAAGCTAATTGTCCGCATTCTCACCCACGCCAAGCGCCGCAAATTCTTCTGGGCCGAAGCCGACGCGCGACAGTTGCTGGAACAGCTTCCTCCACCTCCCCCGGCGGCGACCGAGACGCCTCAACAAGCGCGCGCCGCGATGGTTTCGCGTCTCGACAAACTGTTTTCAAAACAATCCATCAAAGACCTCGAACGCAACCGGCCGCTATCGCCAGAACAGAAAAACTTCCTCCGCGTCCTCGCCGACACCGCTTCGCCGCCGCGCCCCGTTATCTTGCGCGAACTGTCGCGCCGCGATCCGTCACTGGCCGCGCTTGTCTCCGGCATCTATTCCGCGCAGGTCGCCGCCCGCGCTGAACTCACCGACCAACCGTGGATCGGCCTCACCGCCGCCCGCAGCGCCTGGAAGGAATTCGTACCGGAGCAGCCCCCGACGTTGTCACAGGTCGCCGCCGACGTTTGCGCCATCGCGCTGGGCGCGGGCGAGATGTTGTTGGAACGTTGCCGCCAACACGCCACCAGCCGCGTCCAATTTCCCGGTCTATTCAAGGACGAAGACGGTCGCGACGGCATCGCCAAATTCGGATCCGTGAAGAAACTGTTGAGCGATATGGAAGCACAGGTCTATCTCTTAGGCGCCTTGCTTCCTTACGCCGACAAGGAGCCGTCCCTGGTGAAAATACTCGCCGCGACGGCCTTCGGCCCTGATTCCGGTAGCCTGGCTTATAACGCCGGCCAAATCTTCGGCGGCACCGCTTACAGCGAGGACGACGTGCTCTCGAAATTCTACCGTGACAGTGTGTGCTTCTCCCACATGCTGTTCGATGATATGGAACTGAAACGGCAGCTCGGTCCGGACGCAGAGGTAAAACTCCATCGTCTTGCCCTTGAAGCTGTCAAGCAACGTGCTCTTGATCCAACCGAACTCGAAGCGGAGATTGTCAAATTCTTCGAAGCCCACCAGGCCGTGCCGCAACTCACTTCCGGACCTGCCGCGGAAGTCATTGAGCATGGATATATCGAAGCGCCGCTGGAACGACTACCGTCATTCAATTATCGCGAGGCGCTTAAGACCGACCAGGAATATGATTACGGCGATTTCCTCGTAAAACCGTTCGATCCGAATGGCTGGCGATTCACGCCCGAAATGTTGCACGCCGATACTGAACTCCAAGCCTGTTACGATCAACTCTACAGGTATTTCACCAGAAAGTTTTGGAACGCCCGCTTCGACGGCCTCCCTTACTATCGCCTCGTCGAAAAACTACACATGATTCCGCTCGCCGATGTCCGCGACATGATCGCGCGCGGCTTCATGCGCATGTACATCCCCACGGAATTCGGCGGCCAGGGCCTGCTCAAGGCGCACTACTACATCCTCTGCCCGCTCTCGATGCGTTACGCCGACCCGTCCTACGCGCTGACCATCATGGCTCACTCGAGCATCGGCACAACGCCAATCCTCCTCGGCCTCAACCAGGATTTACCGCGCGCGAAGGAAGATCTGCAGCAGTTCCTCTCCGACCAGTCCCAAGTCGAAAATCTCAAATCCGAAATCGCCCGCATCCTCCGCATGCTCGAATCTCCCGAAGCGCTCAAAGTGAAAAAGGTCTTCACCGCTCTGGGCGAACAAGTGAAGACGAATATCGGCAAGAAGCCGATGCTGCGGGCCATCGCCAGCGAATTCCTTGCCCATTTCATGGATGCGGGTCGCGCCGGCTTGCGCACCGACCTCGTCGCATTCAAGAGCGAGTTACAACTGTCCCTCGCCACGCTGGACACACTCCGCCCCCGCGCTGAAGCCGTCATCGCTGAACTCGATCGCCGCGCCGAAGCTCACAAATTATTTCTACGACTCATCTCGGTGGGCCAGATCAGCGCGTTTGCGTTGACCGAACCAAACGCCGGCAGCGATTCCGGCGGCGTCCAGACTCGCGCGGAATTGAAAAAGGTCGAAGTGTTGACTGACGTCGACGGCGCGAAATACTTCCTGATCGGTAAGGAACGTAAGAACATCATCGATACCGCGACGATCGACCTCACAAAGATCGATTACAGCGAGTACGATTACAAGACCGATGACCCGGCAAAGTTCCGTTACTACCAGCACAATGGAAAGCGCATTCCCATCCACGACATTGCCCAGATTCGTCGCGAAGGTGACAAGGAATTCTACGAGTATTACGAGGTGAACGGCGCCAAGATGTGGATCACGAACGGTCATGTAGCCGGCGTCTTCTGCCTCTATGCCCGCACGAAGGTAGGCCCGACCGGTTTCATGGTGGATCGCTACGCCGAAGGCCTTATCGTCGGCAAGGATGAGGAAAAGATGGGCCAGCGCGGTTCGCCAACAAATGAACTCGGCCTCACCAGCGTTCGCGTCCCCCGCGAAAACGTCATCGGCATCGAGGGCCGCGGACAGGTCAACGCACTCGAGACATTGAACGTTGGTCGCCTCGGCCTTTGCGTCAGCGCCGTGTCGATGATGGCGAAAATCGTCGAGCAGGCGCGCGCCTTCATCAAAGAACACGAATTGGACAAAGAAGAATGGGTGCTGCAAATCCTCGGCGGCATGGCCACCGAGTTGTACGCTACCGAATCACTAGCCTACGAACTCATCGGCCGCGCCGATCACCACGGTACGAAATCCGTCCGTACTGAGTCCGCCATTGGCAAGTACTACGCCAGCGAAGCCCTCCATCGCACCATCCGCGCCGCCGAAAAAATCATGGGCATCGAAGGCTGCACCCAAATGCACGAGGTGGAAAAACACCGCCGCGACGCCCGTGTCCTCAACATCTACGAAGGCACCAACGAAGTGCAGCGCTTCCTTATCCTGCGCGACCTCGTAGACCACGTGTTGCCGCAATGTGAAAAATGGGAAGGCGAGCCGCCGGTCGGGTCCCTCGGGGCCGAGAAGTTCGCGTTGGCGCGTGCGCTCAAGCGCGCGGTTGACACCTTTGGCGCACAGGTGTGGCAGAACGCGAGCTTTCAACCCACGATGTTCAGGTTGGCGGATATCGCCGGGTACATCAAGACGATGGACTCAACCCTGTGGCGCACCGAATGGCTCAAGCAGAACTGCACCGAATCGGACGCGGCTCATCGCACTTTTGCAGAGCGCTCCTCTCAAGCCTATCTGGATTACGCCAAGAAAGAAATAGAGCGTCTCCACGGCGAATTTGATCGTGATTTTGCTCTGCTAAAGCAAGGTCTCTATCCACCGGAAGTTCGTGTGGCCTTCCTCGCGTTGGAAGCTGCCGAGGAGAAAACAGAGACATCACAAGCTGCGCCCATACACCGTGTCACCAGCCCGCTACATATATTGGTCGTCTTGAATATCATTCCCGTTCTTTCTCCATTGCCGCGCATCGTAAATGGCGAACTACTCGAGACACATTTCGATATCGATGCCACAAGCCGCACAGCGCTGGAGCGCGCCGTCGAACTGAAATCTGCTTCCGAAGAAGTTACTCTCACGGCCATCACGGTTGCGCCGGGCTATGCGACGGAGGTATTGCACCGAGCCCTGGCGCTCGGTGCCGATAACGCGGCGTTAATCAAGACAGACGACCTTCCCGACAACCCACACGACGTCGCGCGGTTGGTGGCGGATCTGGCGGGCCAGAAACAACTGCCCTGCGACCTCGTTCTTTGTGGTGACGCCATCCTGGCCGCCGTACTGGCCGGCAACTTGGGCGCGTCCCATTTCTCCGGCGTGAAGGAATTCACTGTCAATGGCGGGCAAACGATCATCCATCTCCTGAAGCCAAACACATCCATTCCCACCGATCGCCCGGTCGTCCTGGCAATGGCGGAAGGTGACGTCGATTTGGATTTCTGTGTCGACAGCTATTTTGAGGCGCTGAACAAACCGCTGGAAGTTATCGACGCCCTGCAACTCGTCACCGCGCCACGCAGCGGCTGTCGTTATCAGTTGCCGGAGAAACCGGCCGTGGAAGAGAAGTTTGAATCGACCCCCGAAGCCATCGCCGCGCTGGTACGCAAGATTGCCGGCATCGAGATCATCGCCCAAGGCGGCGGTGGTTCTTACAACGGCAAAGTGGAATCGGCCACGAAAGAGAAATTACCGGGACGCGAGACTGCCGTATTCCTGGCGACGGCCGACAAACACGAAGGCCTCGAGACTGCCGCTGCGTGCGCGGCAGCCCTGACCCTGCCTTTACACGTTCTCGTGTTGGGACAATTTGACGAACGCACCGTGCGCTCCATCGCAGCCCGCGTAAACGCCCGCTCGATTTATTTCGTAAGCAGCCCGCACTTGGCCGAGGCAATGCCGGCCGCGTTACTTGCCGCGCTCCAGACGATATGGAAGGACTTGTTGCCCGCCATGCTGGCCTCGGGCACATGGGCCAACGAACTGCTCGCGCAATTTGCCCGGACATTCCCACGCGTGCAGGCCTGCTACAACGTCGTCGACGTCGCGCCGCAAAACGGGACGGTTGAACTCGTGATGCCCGCATTCGGCGGCAAGGTACAGCGCGTCGCAACCGTTACCGAGATAGCCGAGCACCCACTGGTAATGACCGTGGCCGCCGGCGCAAGCGGAGATCCAAAAGCCGAAAGCCATAAGCGGGTCTCGCTGGTGCCACTGGAATTCGAGTATGACGCCAAATCGGACGATCTTGCGACGGCCTTGCGCGAGGCACACGAGGAAGCCGGCGTGAAGTCCATCGCCGATGCCGAGTTCATCATCGACGTCGGCTATGCGTTGCGCAACAAGGAGAACTTCGACCTGGTCATCGCCCCACTGAAGAAGCGCCTTGAGGAAATCGGCGTAAAGAATGTGCTCCTCGGCGGAACTCGGAAGGTCGTGGAAGAGTTGAAACTACTCGCGCCCGACCAGCAGATCGGCCAGACCGGCACCGCCGTCAACCCGAAGCTGATCATCTCGATCGGCGTCAGTGGCGCGCCGCAGCACGTGGATTATATCGGCGAGCGCGCCACCATCATCGCCTTCAACAAAGACGCCGACGCGCCGTTGATGACCTTGAACAAACGCCGCGCCCGGCCCAAAGTTGTGCCGATAGTGGGCGATCTATTCGAACTCGTTCCAAAGTTCACAGCCGCATTGAAACCTCAGCCGTGACTACGTGGCCGTGCACTCACAGAATATCAGTGTTACTATCCCCGTAAGCAAGGCCTTCGAACGGGTGAAGGTGATGCTGTTTCAACCTTTCGACCCAAGTAAATGGTTTACCATTGCCTTTTGCGCGTGGCTGGCTGGTTTGGGTAGCCGGGGATTCTCCTTTAACTACGGCGGCTCACAGCACAAAGGAGGAAGCGGCGGGGGAAACGCGCGGGAAGTATTCGAGCAAGCCCAACGATTTGTGATGAACAATCTCTTCTGGATCCTGCCATTGGTCGCAGCGCTGGTATTTCTTAGCCTCGCGGCCGGGGTGGTGCTGTTGTGGCTCCGGAGCCGCGGGCAATTCATGTTTCTTCATTGCGTCGCGCTCAACAAGGCGGAGATCGAAGTGCCCTGGAGCAAGTTCGTCATCGAAGGAAACAGCCTGTTCGTATTCCGCCTTGTCCTTGGGTTGGTATGGATGATCCCCATGGTCCCGTTCGTTATCGTCACGGCCCTGCTGATCATGAGGATGGTCAATCGCGGAGCGCCGGATATCCATGTCATCATACTACTGATCGGGGTCGGTCTGATAATTATTGCATTGGGGACTGTATTCTTCGTAATTGGGAAACTTACGGCCGACTTCGTAGTGCCGATCATGTTCTTGCGACGCTGCAAATGTCTTGATGGCTGGAGGGAATTGGGCCACCTCCTCTCGGCCCATGTCGCCAAGTTCGTCGTGTACCTGCTATTTCAGATCGTGTTGGGATTGGCGGTTGGCGTGATGGTCTTGGCCGCTATCATCGCCACCTGCTGCATCGCCGGCTGCCTGATGCTCATGCCCTATTTGGGCACCGTAATACTGCTGCCCATTCTGATATTCAAGAGGTCATACTCCCTCCACTATCTCGCTCAGTATGGACCGGAGTACGACGTATTTCCGCCACCAATCATAACAACAATTCCGGGCGCGCTGCCGCCGGCGACCGCCGCCTAACCAGTGTGGTCCTGACTCTTGGAGTGAACTATTTCTCCGCGCTGGACTCGAGCAATTGCCAGAACTTGGGATTATCCTGGAGAAGCTGGTCTTCCGAAATCGGCAACTTGCTGCGGAAAAAGAAATCTTTGAGTGAATTCTTACTGAGGATGCAACGAACATCGATGATCTCGGCATTCCGTTCAAAGTAGATGCGGTAATCCTTCACACGGTAACGGTAAATCTTCTTCCCGCCGCGCGTGAGCTGGCCGAATTTCTCATCTTCCTTCTCGAAATCGTGGGGGAAAAGCTGGAAGCCATCGATGATCTCCAACTGCAGCTTGCGCGGGAGCGCGGCCAGTTCCTTGGCGCTGACGGGGTTGAAAATGATCTGCAGCATGGGCTGAGAATAGCCGAAGCCTAGGGCCGCGCAAGACAAGATTTGGCGCGGTCGGGGTGGTTGGTGATAATGCCGTCCACACCCCAACTTGCGAGCCTCTTCATCTCGACCTCGCGGTTGACCGTCCACACGAAAACCTTCCAGCCGCGCCGGTGAATCCGTCGCACGACGCGCGGCGACATGACGAGTCGGCGACTGATGCCGAGCCCTTCAATGTTCACCGCGGCTTTCAACCTCCTCATCGCCCACAACGGATTGCGCGCAATGAGGCCAAAGCGCGGAACACCGGGAGCGACCGCGGCAAATTGCTTCATCCGTGCCACCGAAAGCGCAAAGACGATAACGTCCTGTTCCATACGCAGCTTCGCAATCACTTCGGCGACTTTGCGCGGGTCTGCCCGCTTGACTTCAATGAGCACCCGCGCCCTTCCCCGACATGCGCTGAGAACTTCTCGAAGGGTCGGGACTTGCGGGTTGAGCCCCTGGATCTCAGCCAGCGTTTTGTGGCGCACGCGACCGCGCACGCCGCAGATTCGATTGAGCCGGTAGTCATGGAACACGATCAATTCACCGTCACGCGTCTCTTGTACGTCGATTTCCAAGAAATCGACGCCCAGTGCGAGCGCTGCCCGCACGGAAGCCAGTGTGTTCTCCGGATACCGACCGCTGAAGCCGCGATGGGCGATAATCAGAGGGCGCCTGGTCATGGGAGATTTCGATTCCATTCTTCGGCGTAGCGCTCGAATTGCGCGCGTTCTTCGTCCGGACTCCAACCTAGCAACGGCGCCATCACGCGCGCCACTCGCAGGGCAACCTCCGGCCCACCCGCACGGCTCAACGCAAGCGGGGTGCGTCGCCGCATGACGTCGCCAAGCGTAACGGCCATCTCCTCTTCGCAAGCATACGCGATGTCACTAACGCAGACGGTCGGCGAATCAGAGATCCTCTCGCCGGTGGGCGCGGGACGGTGGTTCGGCAATGGAACCTCCGCGGTACGGCACGGCGGGGCCGTCACCTTCAGGATTTTGAGGGCCGCATCGACGGCCTGCTGGGCGATGGCGCGGTAGGTCGTGTACTTCCCGCCGACGATGCTCAGCAGGTTGCGCCCATGACGGGCTACCCGATGCTCGCGCGAGCGTGCCGATGGTGAAGCGATATCCGAGGCCAGTAGCGAGCGTACGCCGGTGAATGTTGTAGCGACTTCCGCCTCGGACAAGGATGCGTCTGGAAACAGTGCCCGAACTTCGGCCAGCAAATACTCAACATCGGCCCTCTCGGCGCGAGCGCCGTCCGGATCACCGCGAAACTCCGTGTCCGTAGTCCCCACCAGCGAGTAGTCGCCCCAGGGAATCACAAAGAGTACGCGCCCATCGCTGCGGGCTTGAAATGCAACCGCGTGACCCTGTGTTAATCGCGGCAGCACCAAGTGGACTCCCTTCGTCGGGCTGAGACGCGTGGAGTCGCCGTCAAAAGGTGTGAGCGCACGCACCTGGTCCACCCACGGTCCCGCCGCGTTGATAAACACCCGGGCGGTCACCTCGGAGGTACACAAACCAACTTCGTCACGCACCCGGGCCGCAACGATGCGGTCTTCGCGGGTTACAAAGTCCGTGAGCGTGCAGTAGTTGAGACAGACCGCGCCGAGTTCCGCGGCGTGAAGAATGTGGTCGACACAGAAGCGCGCGTCGTCTTCCTGGCAATCGTAAAACATAACTGCGCCTCGTAGGCCCTGCCGGGAAAGCGCCGGCTCTTTTTCCAAGGCGCGCTCTGCCGAGAGCATGCGGTGCGGTGCGATGTTGCGGTACAGGGCGAGCCAATCGTACAACGTCATGCCGAGGCGCAGTTTGGCCAACGAAAGGGAGCCACCCTCGTAAATCGGGAAGAGGAACGGGAGCGGTCGCACGTGGTGAGGGGCAATCCGTTGCAGGATCCGTCGCTCGCGGCAGGCCTCGAAGACCAACTTCAAATTGCGTTGCTGCAGGTAGCGAAATCCACCATGAATCAGCTTGGAGGAACGGCTGGAAGTGCCGCTGGCAAAGTCCGATTTCTCGACCAAACCCACGTGGAGTCCGCGCAGTGCCGCATCCCGGGCGACACCCGCCCCAAAAATGCCGCCTCCGATGACCAAGATGTCAAAGTACTGGTCCGACAGCGCCGAAATGTCGCGATTCATTCCAAGTGCTTGAAATATAGCATGTAAGAGTGGTTCTGTCTTCCCAAAAGCGCCTTGCTTTTCCCCGAAAATCGCGTATCCTACTGCTTGCCGTGCTGGGTGAGTTCATCAAGGAAGTTCTCGTCATCGAAGCAGTGCGCCGAATAGATAAACAATGATCGTTTCCCGCTCCAGTCGTCTGCCACGGAAGAAGATTCTCCTCGCCATGGGAGATGCGATTTGCACTGCCTTGGCAATGGTCGCGGCGGTCATGTTGCGGCTGGGCTGGACCAGCGGCCTCGACTACCTGCATGCGCGCCAGTCGGCGATTCTGATTTCCTGGGCGGTGTTCATCCTGGCGTTCTACATCGGCGGTCTTTACGAGTCCGAGAGACTCCAAAGCCTGGGTAAGACCGTGGCCGCGGCGGTGATTTCCGTTTCCCTGGGCGCGCTGCTGATTACGGGTGTTTTCTTTGCGGTGTTATCGATCGAGATCGGGCGCGGCATCTTCCTTGGCTTTGCCGCATTCATCTTCGTGGCCGTCGTGTGCATGCGGCTCATATATGTCGCCGCGAGTCGCCACGGGTTCATGTCGCAACGATGCCTGATCATCGGCACGACAAGTGAAGCGCGCAAGGCCATCGAGTTGATCCGCCAGAATGCGCATGCAAATCTTCGTATCCTTGGCCTCATCCACTGCGGCAATGAGCGCGACCGCGTCGGCAGATTCTTTGACGATTATCCCGTGCTCGGAACGCTCGACACGCTGGAGAGGTTCGTTGAGCTGTACGACATTGAACGCTTGGTCCTTGCCGCGGGCCAGGAGGCGGAACCGGTCCTCCTCCGGCAATTGCGCTCATTTCGCTATCGTGGGATTGAATTGGTCGATTTTGTCGCGCTCAGTGAGGAACTCGCGCAGGAGATTCCCCTCGACCATATCGATGACGAATGGTTGTTCATGGCATCGATGAACAATTCGCGCTTCCATATCCGCCGACTCAAGCGATTGACGGACATTTTCGTTTCGTCCGTCGGCTTGCTGGTCTCGGCGTTGCCAGCCGCCGTGGCGGCAATCCTGGTGAAGTTGGACTCGCCGGGTCCGATCTTTTACCGGCAGGAACGCCTCGGGCGCGAAAGCATTCCGTTTACCCTGTACAAGTTTCGGACGATGCGCGTGGATGCGGAGAGCGTTACTGGCCCGGTATGGGCGATTGAAGATGACCCACGCATCACGCGCGTGGGCAAGTGGCTGCGGAAATTCCGCATCGACGAGATTCCGCAGCTCTTCAACGTTCTCTCCGGCAACATGAGCCTGGTCGGCCCACGACCCGAGCGTGCTGTGTTCATCCACAAACTTTCGGAAAAAATCCCGTTTTATGCCGAACGCCTGCTCGTGCCGCCGGGCGTCACAGGCTGGGCGCAGGTCATGTACCCCTACGCCGCCAGTATCGAGGAGTCACGACGGAAACTTCAATTCGACCTCTATTACATCAAACACATGTCGTTCTTCCTCGACATGTATGTCCTCTTGAAAACCTCCAAGACAATCCTTTTCGGGCATGAGCGCGCGCACCAGCCGAAACCTGCCCTCACGACCAAGCCGCGCCGCACCGACGTCAAGACTGAGACCCTGTTTTTCGACCCCGCGACTGGTACCCCGCCATCCGAAGGCAGCGAGCCCGAACATCGTCGGCGAACCCAGCACCCTATCTGACGTCCCGTTGAGAATACGTTTCCGGCGTTGTCGGGCATAATCGTCTGGATTTTCTGCGCACGCTCGTTAAAATCTGTTGCGGCGAAGGAGGTGTCTTTCGGGCAACGCGACCAGCCGCACCGCTCCGCACACCGTTTACCGACATGAAAGAGTATTTGGATTTGGTGAGGCTCGTTCTCGATCACGGCAAACTCAAAAAGAGCCGCACGGGGATCGACACGATTTCGTGGTTCGGCGCCCACTACACGGTCGATCTCTCCCAGGGATTTCCCCTGCTGACCACCAAGGAAGTCAACTGGACGGCCGTGCTACGCGAGCTTCTCTGGTATCTCTCCGGCGAAGACCACATCCGCAACCTCCGCCAGCACACGAAGATTTGGGATGCCTGGGCCGATGCCGATGGTAATCTTGAAACCGCTTACGGCCGTTACTGGCGGCGGTTCCCCCACCCTTACCGGGACGCCAGTGGTACGTGGCAGGTGCGCGAAGTGGATCAAATTCAATTCGTCATCGACACCCTGCGCAAAGAACCATACAGCCGCCGCATGGTCGTCACCGCCTGGGAACCGGGTAACGCGGAGACCAGCAAGCTTCCACCCTGCCATTACAGCTTTGTGTTCAACGTGCAGGGGAATCGACTCAACTGTCACCTCACGCAACGTTCGGGTGACATCGCGCTCGGCATCCCCTTCAACCTGGCTTGTTATGCCGCGCTCACGCAAATGATTGCCCAGGAAGTCGGGCTGGATGTCGGATTCTTCAGCCATACCATCGTCGATGCCCATATCTACACCGCCGCACCGGACAGTGGCCTGACCGAATACGACCACGTACCCGGGCTTCGCGAGCAGCTCAAGCGCGAGCCGTATGCCCTACCCCGTCTGGTGATCGCCAAAAAACCGTTCGATCAAGTGAAGTTCGAAGATTTTCAGTTGGTCGATTATCACCCCCAGCCGAAAATAAAATTCAAAGTGGCTGTATGAAAGTCTCCCTGATTGTCGCCATGAGCGAAGATGGTACGATAGGCGACAAAGGCAAAATCCCCTGGCATATCCGTGAGGATCTGCAGCGCTTCAAACGACTCACCATGGGCCACCCCATCATCATGGGGCGAAAGACGTATGAGTCCATCGGCAAGCCACTGCCCGGTCGCGCCAACATCGTCCTTACCCAAAACCCAAACTTTACCGCGCCGCCTGAAGTGCTCACATTTGCCGGTCTCGACGCCGCTCTCGACCATTGCCGCGGCCAAAACCAGGATTCTGTGTTCATCATTGGTGGAAGCAAGATCTATCAACTGGCACTGCGGCTGGCCGACAACCTGTTCGTCACCGAAGTACACCAACGCATCGATGGGGACACGAAGTTCCCGGATTACGATCGCCGCGAATGGATGGAGACCGCTCGGGAGGATGGGCCGGCATGTTCGTTCGTCGAATATGCGCGACAATCACCTGAAAAATAATGTCGCGAGTGCGTAAAGGCCGAACGCAAAGAGGACGCTACCAGACAGCCGGTTCGCGGTCTGCATCCAAGTGGAGCTGACTCGCGACCGAAACAATGCCACGCCGCTACTGAGCAACAGCCACCAGAGAGCCGATCCAAGGAACACGCCCGCGACCAGTAAGCTCCCAGCCAAATAACCCGGGGTCCCCGCCAACCCAAAACCGGCAAACACCGCGACGAAAGACAGAATGGTTGTCGGATTCGTGAGGGTTAGGAGCAGCGTCGAGAAGTACGCCGAGAGCAACCCGTCGCCGCGAACTCCCGCCGCTTGCTCGGCCGGTCTGCTGATGAAAGTTCGAATGCCGAGGTAACACAGAAACAAACCACCAAGAAAGGCAAGCCACCCTCTCTGGCCAACGAGAAAGCCCGACACCACCGTGAGGCCAAAAGCCGCCACGCAACCGTAAGCAGCGTCGGCAGTCGCCGCGCCCAACCCCGTGGCCAACCCAATCTGCCGCCCCCCCGCCAGAGAGCGACGGATGCAGAGCACACCAATCGGCCCCACGGGTGCCGCGATGGCGAACCCGATGGCCATACCTTTCAGCATGAAGTTGAGCATTATGTTAACTCCCGATCCATGCGATACCGTCAACCATAATCACAGAGATAAATGTCAGACGATCAATTACCTCATCCTTTCAGATCGACGCACAACCAGCCGCCTTGTAACGAAACTCAAATCCTCTGTTGAAAAAACAGCCAGTGGTGCGTATAAGTTCCACAGGCACATGAAACCAACTGATCTCCGTGGCATCTTGCACTACGTCCCGCAATTCCGGGACCGGGTGTTTCTCATCGCCGTCGATGGTTCGGTGGTGGCCGATGAGAATTTCGGCAACCTGCTGCTCGACATCGCGGTGCTGCGCAGCCTGAACATCCACATCGTACTGGTTCATGGCGCGGGCCACCAGATCAAGTTGTTGTCAGAACGCCTTCACGAGCCCATCTCCAACCACGATGGCACGGGCGTAACCGATGCCGCGACGCTCAGTATCGCCATCACGGCGGCCACGAACGTCACCCACGAGATTCTCGAGGGACTGAAACTGAACGATATTCGCGCCGCACAGACCAACGCGATCGAATCCATCCCGCTGGGGATCATCAAGGGCATCGACCATCAGCACACCGGCAAGGTGCACCAGATCGATGTCGAGTTGCTGCGCACCCTCCTCGACAAGGGCATCGTGCCCGTCATTCCACCGCTCGGATTCGACGGCAACGGGCACACCTACCGGTTAAATTCCGACGCCGTCGCCGTTGAGGTGGCGCGCGAGCTGGGCGCGGTGAAATTGATGTTCATTGGCAGCACGAACGGCTTGGAGATCGACGGCAAGTTGGTTTCGCAAATGTCCGTCAAGGAACTCGAAGCGTCCCTGAAAAATTCCGCTGACAAATTTGTGCCCGAGATGATTTCGAAGGCGCAACATGCGCTGCGCGCCAGCCAGGGCGGCGTTCCGCGCGTCCACATTATCAACGGCCAGGTCGATGAAGGGCTGTTGGCCGAGGTCTTCTCCAACGAAGGCATCGGTACGTTGATTTACGCGGACGAATACCAGGCGGTTCGCAAAGCGATGCGCAAGGACATTCGTCACATCATGGCGTTGATCAAACCGTCCATCCAGGGCGAGCAACTCGTCAAACGCACCCGCAGCAGCATCGACAAGCACATCAGCGAATACTACGTCTTCGAGATCGACAATAATATCGTCGGCCTCATTGCGCTTCACACCCAACCCGATCCAAAACAGGCCGAGTTGGCGAGCCTGGCCGTCAACCCCGCGCACGAGCATCGCGGCATTGGCACAAAGCTGGCGTTGTTCGCCGAGAATCTGGCGCGCGAACAGGGTGTTGAGCGGATCTTTTGTCTATCAACCCAGGCTTTTACTTTCTTCCAGCACAAACTCGGCTACACCGAGGGCACGCCCGAGGATTTGCCGCCCGCCCGCCGGACGCAATATGACCAGAGCGGCCGCAATTCGAAGGTGTTGATCAAGAGTTTGGCACCGGCGTCCGCTTCACCCGGCCTGCCGCCGCGCGAGCCGGCGCTCACGCCCACCGCGGGTTGAGCGTCACTCGCCGAACGAGACACGCGTCCGACTACCCTTGTCCACGCTCGACCCGATAACGACCGGCTTGGAGGCATCGACCTCGTCCACGTGCGACGCGTTGGAGATTTTTTCGACCAGATTGTTCCACTCGCTGAGAGTTTGCTGCTGCGAAGTCTCCAGGCGCGCGAGCATGACGAGGTCCCGGTTAACTTCATTCAGGCGGGCGGCAATACGGCCCGTGACCTCGCCGCGTTGCGCCTGGATTTCCTTGAGCTGGCCGGCCAGGACGGCAAGCCGCTTTTGAGCGGGAACATCCGTTGCGCCCAATCGGGCCTCCTCCGCGGATTTGGCTTCTTCTTTGGACGGCGCAGCCCGTACAGCCGACGCGGGCGGCTCGGTGCGTGCGGCCGATCGCGGAGGTACGATGACATTCGTGCGGCACTGCGGGCAATCAACGATCATTCCCTCCGCACTCACGTCCACCACGAGACTCTTCCCGCAAGAGGGACAATCAAAAAGTATGTCCTGGTTTGTCACCACAATCTCGTCCGACTTGGCCTTCGTTGGTTGCTTGCTCATGCGGCACCTGTCTCACCCCAAGGATGCCGCCAGCACTCGAGCTTTGCAAGTCCGAACATTCCTGCTAGCATCCGCCGCCGTGCCAACCAAGCGTCCACAGGTGAGGGTCGGTTGCTGTGGCTTTGCGACGGCGCACGAGAAGTATTTCCAGACTTTCTCATGCGTGGAAATCGACTCCAGCTTTTATCAACTGCCCAGGGTCGAAACTGCCGCCCGCTGGCGCGCTGCGGCGCCGCCCGACTTTGAGTTCGCCATCAAGGCCTGGCAGGTCATCACTCACCGCGCGACCAGCCCAACCTACCAGCGCACGCGTATCGGTGCCGGCGATCGCGAACACTGCGGTCACTTCGGTTTCAACCCCACAATTCGCTGGGCGTGGGATGAAACTTTCAAGGTGGCCAGGGCGCTCGGTGCGCGCCTGGTGCTCTTCCAGTGCTCCCAAAGTTTCCGTCCGACGAAGGAAAATATCGCCAACCTGCGCCGTTTCTTCGAGCACGCCAAGCGCGGCAAATTCCACATGGGCTGGGAACCGCGCGGCGAGTGGGATGTGGAACTCATCGCTTCCTTGTGCAAGGAACTTGATCTGATCCCCGTGCTCGATCCCTTCAAGACCGAACCGATTCCCGTCGGCAAGGTTCGCTACTTTCGCCTTCACGGAGTGACGGGTCCGCGCCACCGCTATACCAGCGAAGAGTTCGCCCGGTTGCGGACGATCTGCGCGGGTCGACAACCCACCTACTGCCTGTTCAACAATCTGGCCATGACCGACGACGGCCAGCGTTTCCAGAAGCTGCTGGGCTCCTGATTTACTCACAGCTCCGTGGAAATTCTGTCCCATCCTAAAAGTTTTCTTCGCTTTTTTCAGAGAAATCAAACGCGGTGAACACCTGCAACCGCGCCGCCGGATCGCGCCATGCGTCCGCCGGCAGGCCCGCCTTCTGGCAAACCATCTCCAGGGTCTTCGTTGCGTCCCAATCCTGTTCTTGGGCAACTTTCGGGAGCAACAACGCTTGTCGCCAGCCTTTCTGCACGATGATTCCATGCCGCCGGACATCGAACCCCGCGGGCTCTGGCAATTCTTCCGGCGGGTTCAAGATCGAAATCTCGATCGCAATTTCATCAAGCTCTTGCGGTGCGACGGGTGGGAATCGGGAGTCTTCCAACGCGGACGCAACCGCCGCGTCCACGGCGTTCGTCCAGAGCGGTCGCTCGAAATCCATCTTCCCGATACAGCCGCGCAACTCACCGTGCTTTTTTAGCGTCACGAACACGCCGCGCGGCACCCGCAGTCCTTCGGTCACTTCCGTCTCGGGAATTTTCCCTTGCCGCTCACCGCGTACCGCAGCCCCAATCGTCAAGCGCACCCACCGCAACAGTTTCTCCTGTTCGTCACGACTGATCGGTGGCTCGTCCATGGTGCACCTCAACGCCTCCCGCCCGTCACTCATACACTACGACCGGGCCCCCATCCGGTCAAACACAGCGCCTTGGGCATCACATCAGCCCCTCAAATAGTTTCTGCCCCTCCGCAGTCGCCGGGTCCGGCAGAAAATCCAGCGCGGCATCTTTCATCGCGGCCGCGTTCATCGGGACTTGTTTGCACATGGCGCGCGCATAAACCTTGCCGTGCTCGTCGCGCAACTCCGCCTCCGATTCCCAGAGGCGGCCGCGATTCGCTTTTAGCCGGGCGACACAGACAAGTTTCTGCCCCACGGTGACTTTCTCGATAAAGCGGACATTGAGTTCCGCGGCGAGGCAGAATTGTTTCTGGGTCGAAGCGGCTGCCCAAAACATCGCTTCGTCCAGCACGGTCGAAAGGATCCCACCGTGGACGATCCCGCGGAACCCCGCGTGCTGAACTTGCGCCGTGAAGTCGGCGTGTACTTCGTCCCCTTCGCGGCGGAAGCGGAGGTGGAGACCATGCGGATTGTGTGCGCCGCAAACGAAACAGTCGCGCGTGTAAGGAAGTGGCTGCTTGCTCATTTCATGAAAACCCTCAAGAGACGGCCGATCAGATAAATGAAAAACCACGCGGGCAACGCGAAGATCAGGATCGATTCCAGCGACGGCCAGTTCCACGTCACCAACCCGACCTGCATCGGGTACAAGGTGATCAAAAAATAGCCCGAGAACCGCGTGTGCCCCAGGACCTGGCACAGCGTGCGGTCCTTCTTGCGCAGCCCCAGCACGATAGTGAAGATGCCAAGCCCGAACGCGCACGCCGCGACGATCCACGCGATTGCCGTGCGGTCCTTGATGTTCCCCAAGTAAGAGAAAAAACCGAGATTGGACAGGTGCATCGCCCAGTTCACGCCCGCCCAGAGCATGACGAACCCATTGCCCACCGCATGCCCAAATGACACCTTGCTCCGGTACAGTTCGCCCAACAGCAACGAAACGTACAACGGCACAAGCCCCAGCCACACCGCCCCGAAATCCCGAAACGGCGCAACCAGCAACGCCACCACCCTGACCAGATGTCCCTCCAACGGCACGAAGCACCTCCTTGCCCCGCTTTCTAGCACAGGTGGGAAATAAGGAGCAAGCTGCGCCTCCGCTTGAACGTGGTTGGACGTCACCGTCGCGCCCCCCCAGAAAGGCTTCGTTCCCCCGAAACGAACCCACTTTTCGATGAAAACACCCTCAAAACACCCCCAAAATGGGTTTGTTTTCCCAAAACGAACCCATTTGCAAACACCTCTGCAAACATCACAAGTATCTGCAAATAAATCTGATACGTGGAAAACTTTTCAAAAATGAAATGGGTTCGTTTCGCAGAAACGTATGTAGGCCCTCGCGTGTCGCGCCGACTCGTCCGGCATGGCGCCAAGCGCGACGATCGAAGCCTTGGTGAAGGCGGATTCAACTCATAATTCACGCGCCGACTATAGCCACCGCCTTGCACCGTGTCCAGTAAAAACTATCGATTTACGATATATATTCTCGCGGTTGTTTGACCGCGGGACTTCCACTTTGACGCGTTCCCCCGCTGCGGGTATACTCAGCGCATGGTTCTGGAAGTCATCAAATACGGTCATCCTGTGCTGCGCGAGAAAGGCAGGCGCATCGAACGCGTCACGCCAGAAATCCGTGAACTCGCCGCCAACATGCTTGAAACCATGCGCGCTGAAGACGGGGTTGGCCTGGCCGCGCAGCAGGTCGGCCACGCGCTGATGCTTACCGTCATCGATGTCTCCAGTTCCGAGCGGCCCTCGCAATTGATTCTCGGCGGCGAATCCCTCGACATTGCCACGTCCATGCCGCTCGTCCTTCTCAATCCCAAACTAAGCAAGCCCGAAGGCGAGCAGATCGCTTCAGAAGGTTGCCTAAGCATCCCGGAGATAAACGCCGAGATCCGTCGCGCTGAGAAAATAACGGTCCGCGCCACGGGCCTCGACGGCAAGGAACTGGTTTTCGAATGCACGGGGCTGCTCGCGCGCGCCGCGCAACACGAGGTCGATCACCTCAATGGCATCCTCTTCGTCGACCGCATGGACACCGCGACGCGCGTCAGCCTGGCGGGCAAATTAAAGAAAATGCAGAAGGAAACGCTGGCCGAGCTTGCCAAAACCGCGAAACCGCGGCGCACGCTGGCCCCGACCAAATCGGGGCTGGTGCGCTTGTGAGCCGTCCGAGGCCGTCATTCTGAGCGAGATCCAGCCGCACCTATGAACTTCCTCCGTTCTGTCATCGCCTTGTGCAGCGGTTTCGCGACCTATCGCGTGTATCGCGACCTGCCCCTCTCGACCTCGGTAAAGCATTTGCTCAAGCTGATGGTCCCGCTGGCGGTCGTGCTGGTCATCTGTGGCATCCCAACCGCCTTGCAGGGAATCGACGAATTCGCGCGCCGCTTTGACGACCGCCGTCCCGAATTCTCCATTCACGACGGGAAGATCGCGACCCAGGCGCCACAGCCGTATTCGTGGGGCGACAACGACGTGCGCTTCGTCCTCGATACCTCGAACGCAGTAGCCACCCCGGACTCCAACGCCGTGTTCGGTGTGCTCTTCACCGCCGACAGCTTTCTCTACTGGGTGACTTTGACCAACGCCCCAACTCCCGTTATTAGCACCCGATTGCAAAGCCTCCGCGGATTTCCCGACGGCGCGGTCAACGGCGAGTACTTCCGCCATCTCACCCGGGCATTGCTCTGGCTGGCCGTGCCGCTGGGATGGCTGCTGGTCGTGCTGCTGGGGATGTTGAGTTGTCTGCTGCAGGCGTACCTGTTCTCAATGGTGGCCTCATTCATGGAACGCTCGATGCCGTCGCCGCTGGCATTGTCGCAATTGCTGAACATCGCCATCCATGCCTGCACGCCCGCCGCCATCGTCGTCACCGCGTACACCGCCATGCGGCTCCACAACCTCAACCTCTGGCTGGTCTACCTGATTGTCTACGGAATCTTCCTGATCGGCGCGACCAACGCCTGCCGTGATCCTGTGGAAAGAAGCAAACAGCCCGACATCGATCCGTTCTAGAGGGTTGTATCTGGGTCCGCTGTAGCCGCGCTTGCCAAGCGCGGAATCCGTCCGTCATATCTGGGTCTGTCGTAGCTGCGCTTCTGCGAAGCGCAGATTGAAGGCGCCGCTACACCGAAAAACTTTCCCCGCATAAACACGTCGCCGTCGCATTCACCCCACTCTGTCATCCAGAGTTTACCCCGAACCCTTTCGGGGCGAAGTGGAGCCGAGTCAGACGAAGACGCCGCTGTCGTTTGCGGCAACGATCTACCCCCGACTAAACGCTGAAGCTTTCTCCACAGGAGCAAGTGGCTGTTGCATTCGGGTTATGAATCTTAAACCCGCCGCCAATCATCTTGTCCTGAAAATCAATCTCCGACGCGCTCACGTACAACGCGCTCTTCACATCCACCAGCACCCTCACGCCCGCCGACTCAATAAGAATGTCCTTCGGCGTCGGTGGATTCTTGTCGAAATCCATCTTGTACTCCAACCCCGCGCACCCGCCCCCCACGATCTTCACGCGCAACGCCCCATTCGCCACCCCATCGCGCTGCATCAATTGCGCGACCTTCCGCCCCGCCGATTCCGTCAGCCGAATCAGCTTCTCCGAACCGATGCGCGGCGCAGCTTGTGTTGGAACTTCCGTACTCATTAGGGCTATTCTACTCCACTTCGCACCCCAAGTGAAGCCCGCTTCTCAGAGTCACCTTTTCTAAATTTGTCATCCTGAGTCCCGTCGTGCGACGGGATCCCGCAGAATTGCGGGACTTGTCGAAGGATCTCTGTCGTTTCTGGTTGTGCAAGGGTCTGGAATTCTTCACCTGTATTACGACTGATCAAACCTTAAACCCTCAAGCCAATATTTTATCGAACTTCACGCCGAACGCCTCACTCAAATATGAAACGGTTTCTGGCTGTCGATCCAAGGATGCTCGAATATGCGTGGTGGTATAGATGCCCTTCTTCCATTTCATTTTTGCCTTCTCTGCCGGGACCTCCTTAATCCATTCCACCTTCGCCACGTATTCGGACTTTTCCGCCGATTCGCAATTCAGAGACATATTCGGGCACAAAGCAACGAGTGGCTTGCTGTTGATCACAACCTGATTGATTCTTAGTGCTGACTCCTTGATTCGGCCAATCCCAACAAATCCATGCCCTTTCAAATATGCTGCGAACACGTCACCGGTATGAAAGCCGAGAATGGCATTTCGCCATCGCGCACCCTGCCCCGCAGAAATGAATTTATACTTACGATAATCTTCCCATTTCCTGTATGGACGTTCGCCCACGTTGAAATAGTAGAGACGATTTTGGAAATCGAAACCTGGTAATTCTCGATGAAGTGTATCACGTGGCCTAAACTTCTCCTGGAAATGACCTGCGACCTGATTGGTTGTAAATTTCCCGAGCTTCCACAGAAGCGTCGCTTCAATCAAGTACGCCTGTTCTTCTTTCAAGCCACGGGCGATGACGCGAATGACTGGCTTTTCCCCCGCTTTGCGAATCGCAGCAATTCGCTTTGCTTTGGACGAATTGCCAGCAGCGTCTATATGCACGTCCTTTCGGCTACCGCACCCCTTGCCATAGTAGAACTCCTCGAGATTTCGAGGATCAATATAAACATAGACGTAGTAGTCTGCCCCTTGAATCATCTTACTCCCCGCCCTTCCCTCGAATTCCGGGCTCGGTCAACGCATGAAGGTTAAAAATCTCACTAAGCTGTTGCTCACTCAATCCCGACATTTCCCGCGCGACTTCGCGGACGGTCTTGCCTTCCTTGTACGCCTTCTTGGCAATCTCCGCGGCCTTGTCGTAGCCGATGACGGGAGCGAGTGGGGTGCACATCGCGAGGCTCTGCTCAACCAGCGATTCGCAGCGCTCCTTGTCCGCTTCGATTCCTTTCACACAGGCATCGGCGAAGTTGCGCGAGGCCGTGGCCAGCAGGTGCACACTCTCCAGCATATTCGTCCCAATCAGCGGCATGGCGACATTCAACTCGAAGAAGCTCTGTAGTCCGCCCAGTGTGACCGCCAGGTCGGCGCCGATCACCCAAAGGCAAACCTGTATCAGGCTCTCGGCAATGACGGGATTCACTTTGCCGGGCATGATCGAGCTGCCGGGTTGCACGGGCGGAATCTTCAACTCACCGATACCGCAGCGCGGACCGCTGCCCAGCAACCGAAAGTCGTTGGCGATTTTCGCCAGGCTCACCGCGATGGTCTTCAGTTGACCGCTCGCCTCCACGCACGCATCGCGCGCCGCCGCTGCCTCAAAATGATTCTCTTCTTCGACCAACGGAACTCCCAACTCTTTGGAGAGCTTTTCAATCGTTCGCTGAGCGAATTCTGGGTGAGCGTTCAATCCAGTACCGACAGCCGTACCGCCGAGCGGTAACGCATCGAGCGCCCACATGGTCATTTCGGCACGATCCTGCGCGTACTTGACCTGGGTCGCGTAACCGGAAAACTCCTGCCCGAGCCGAATCGGCGTTGCATCCTGCAAATGCGTACGCCCGATTTTCATCACACCGTCAAATTCCTGCGCCTTTTTCGCAAGCGTCTTCTGTAAATGCTCCAAGGACGGCATCAGTTCCTCGCGAATCGCCTCAATCACGCTAATGTGAATCGCCGTCGGGAACACATCGTTGCTGGACTGGCAGAGATTGACGTGGTCGTTGGGATGTACGGGCGACTTGTCGCCGCGCTTGCCGCCAAGAATCTCGTTGGCCCGGCTCGAAATCACCTCGTTGGCATTCATGTTCGTCGAAGTGCCGGAGCCGGTCTGGAAAATGTCCACGGGAAACTGCGCGTCGAGTTTCCCATCCACCACTTCCGTCGCTGCCTGCACGATGGCATCGGAAATCTTCTTGTCGATCAAGCCCAGGTCGAGATTGGTCTTCGCGGCCGCGCGTTTGATGCGGCCCATCGCGTGGATAAGTCGCGGCGGCAACGGCCAGCCGCTGATCGGAAAATTCGTCACCGCCCGTTGCGTCTGCACGCCGTAGTAAGCGTCCGCCGGCACCTCCAGCGGCCCCATGGAATCCTTTTCAATTCGTGTAGCCATAAAAACTCCTCAACTCTCAACGTTCAACATTCAACAATCAACGTTCAACGCAAAGTACTGCCGCGTTTGCCGTCAAGTTTCCGTTTCTGCGCCGTTCGGATGCTGGTGGAAAAAATCCGGATGAGTTGCTCCGTCTCATCGAGAAGTGCGTCAACTTGCGTCTCTGGCTTGAGCAATGGAACGCGTTTAACCAGCCGCAACCAACGACGGGACTCCTTCAATTCCTTCAAACAAAGACTCAGCTTATGGATAAAATCGTCAACAGACTCCGCAGCTTGCGCTTCGCCGTGATTCGACAGGGGTGATGTGGCTGACCTCAATAACTGCCCGGCGACATGGCTTCCCGCTTGCGTCCTAGGCACACGCTCCACCAAACGAATCACATCAGCGCCGTATTCTAATAGCCGATCTTCGAGGTCATAGCTCTTGCCGTTACTTGAGCGTTGGGCGTTGAGCGTTGAACGTTGAGCGTTCATTTGTTTCCGACCTTTTGATATAATCGGACGCAGTTGCCTTCGGGGTCTTCGAACTCGGCAAGGTAAAAACCGTATTCCAGCCGTGGACCATAGTGAAATACCGCGCCGAGATTAGTCAGCTTCTTGATGAAATGCTCGATATCACTGACATCGACGCTGAATTTGACGGTGTTCTTTAGACGATTGGCACCCTCGAAATGCGCCGCGTCGGCCTGATGCAGCGCGAGGTGGGAGCCGTCCCCCAGCCCGTACTCCACCCACCATTTCGCATCGACCAACGGCTCGGTGAGATCGAACGCCTTTTCGTAAAAGGGGCGCAACTTCGCCAGATCCTGCGCGTAGAGAAAAACGACGTTGATCCGATTGACCTTCGGGTGCATGGGCCGACCTTAATGCAAGACAAAGACCTTTGCAGCCATTATCGAGGCGTTGACGAGCGGGAGCTGGTAAATTCCCAACCCAATCATCGCTACCATGCAGACGTACAGCGCCCACTGCATCGGCCGGCTTACAGGAATCGGCGAGGCATCTTCCGCCTCCTGCATATAAATCGCACGCCCAATACCGAGGTAAAAATAGAGTGAGATCACCACCGCCACTGCGCCGATGCCCGCCAGCACATAGTAATGCCAATCGGTCTGCGCCCGTTGAATCACGGCGGCAAACAACTGGAACTTCCCAAAGAACCCACTCAGCGGAGGCACACCCGCCAGTGACATCATCGATAAGAACAGCGCCAACCCAAGGATCGGCGAGCGTTTACCCAGTCCCGAGAAACTGGCGATCTCATCGCTCCCCGTCACCGCGGTCGTGGCAATGATCGCGAGAAACGCGCACAGGTTCGTAAACGCGTATTGCCCAAGGTAAAACAGCACCGCGCTCGCGCCGAGCGCATTTCCGGCCGCGATGCCCATCAGCATGTAGCCGGCATGGCCGATGGACGAATAGCCCAGCAGTCGTTTGATGTTGTGCTGTGGAATCGCACCCAGATTGCCATACAGAAGCGTCGCGCCGGCCAATACAAGCAACAACGGTCCCCAAATGCCGCGCACCGGCAGAAGCCCGGCAAACAGCACGCGCAGCAGCAGCGCGAATCCCGCCGCTTTGCTGCCCACCGCAAGAAACGCCGTCACCGGCGTTGGCGCGCCCTGATAAACGTCCGGCGCCCAGATTTGGAACGGCACGCTGGCGATCTTGAAACCGAGTCCCGTCAGCACCAGCAGCATCCCAAACGTGAAGGCCAGCGGCGGTTGCGAGCCAAGTGTTGAGAGTTGCGCGCTGACCTTGTCGAAGTTCGTCGTTCCGGTTGTCCCGAAAATATACGCGATCCCGTAAACCGTGAAGCCGCTGGATAATGCGCCGAGAATCAGATATTTCGTGCCCGCTTCCAGCGACGGGATCTGCCGCCGCAGATAGCTGGCGAGCACATAGAATGTGATCGTGACCAGTTCGAGCGCCACGAACAGCAAAATAAAATCGTTCACCGACGCAATGAGCAACATTCCCACCGCGCAAAACATCAGCAGCGCGTAGAACTCCGCCACACCCGACTCGATGCGCGGCGAAAATTCCGCCGCCATCACCAGCACCATCGTCAACGCCAACAGGAACAGCCGCTTGAAGTACAGGGCAAACACGTCGAACCGATACATCCCGTTGAAGAGCGGCTGATTGACCGGCATGAGCACGAAACTGTACAACAACGCCACGGCCACAAATGCCGCCGCCATGTAACCGATCGTCCGCTTGTTCGGAATCGGGCTGAAAGCATCCACCAGGAGAATCAGGATTCCCCAAATCGCTAGGAGACATTCCAACTGGATGGCGTAGAGGCTGATCATTCCGGCCCCTTCGTCAAATTTGCTACCGGGGCGACGGCGGCACCGCGGTCGCTGTCCGCCGGCACAAACGTCGCCACGCTCTGCTTGATAATGTCCGTCAACAATCGGGGATAGAACCCAACCGTCAGCAAGACCGCGAGCAGCAACGCGTACGGGAACTTCTGCTTGAACGTGATCGCGTCCTTGAGCATCGACCACTTCTCATCGAACGGGCCGAAGAAACTCGTCCGCACCGCCCACAACAAATAGGTCGCCGTCACAACAATCCCCCACACCGCGCAGATGGTCGCCACACGAAACAACGTTGACCCCTGGTGCCATGCGCCGAGGAAGACCATCAATTCACTCACAAAATTAGCAAACCCCGGCAATCCGCTCGAAGCCATGACGGCCATGACCATGCACACGCCAATGAACGGGATCTTCCGCGCGAGGCCGCTCAGGTCCGGCACAAAACGATTATGCGTCTGATGGTAGAAAAAGCCGATCAACGAGAAGGTCAGCGCCGCCATGATCCCATGCGCGAACATCAGCAACACCGCGCCGCTAACGCCAACGACATTCAGCGCCGCGATGCCGAGGAAAATGTAGCCCATGTGGCTCACCGAGCTGTAGCCGATGACGAACTTCCAGTCCTTCTGTGTCAGGGCCACCCAGCCCGCGTAAAGAATGTTGAAGCAAGCGAGAACCGCCAGCAGGTTCGCCCAATGCCGCGCGCCTTCCGGCAGCAGCGGCAGCGCGAGCCGAATGATGCCGTACGCGCCCAGCTTTTTCAGCACGCCCGCGTGCATCATCGATGCTGCTGTCGGTGCCGCCGCATACCCAAGTGGCGACCACGTATGAAACGGCCACATCGAGGCGAGAAAACCGAATCCAAAAAGCAAGCACGGGAAGACCCACATCTGCGTGCTACTCGCCACCCAGTTGTGCTGCAGCTTCTCGATGTCCGTTGTTCCACTGATCGAATAAATCGCCAGCAACCCGATCAGCGCCAGCACCGCGCCCGCAGTCAGGTACAGCGTCAACTTCATCGTCGCGTACTCTTTCGTGCGTCCGTGTTTGCCCGGCGGCAGCGAACCCCACACACCGATCAGCAGATACATCGGGATCACCGCCATCTCGTAGAAAAAGTAAAAGAAGAACAAATCCAGCGTGCAAAACGTCCCGCTAATCCCCGACGTCAGCGCGAGAAACAGAATGTAATACTCCTTCTCCCGCTCATGAATTTCGCTGGATACAAACGCCCCGCAGAACGACACGAATCCGACCAGCAACAGCAACGTCATCGAAATGCCGTCTACACCGAACTTGAGCGAGCACCCATAACTCGGCAACCAGCTCATACCCCACACGAACTGATACCCACTATCATGCCGATTGAAATTCGCAAACAACACCAGCGTGATCAGCAGCGACACCCCCGTTGCAAACATCGCCAGCGCCCGAATTGCACTTGGCCGATTCGCGGGAAACAGAAAGAGGAGAAACGCCGTCGTAAGCGGCAGCAAAACTGCGATGCCTAGAAGAATGTCCATAATCAGACTGTGGACTCCTTACGCAGAAGACGAACAGCCTGAATCTGAACCCCCATCACTAATATGAGGATCGCGCCAAGGAGAGGAAATGCGATGCATTGCGTCGATTCGCCGAACCGGAACGCCCAGATTGTCTCGCTGATAGCTGTGAATATGGCTCCAAGGAACTCCAAGCAAAGCAGCCCAAACAAAGGCCACCAGAGCACCGCTGGCCGGATGAATCGCCAAGGAACAACTAGGGGCAAAGCCAACAGAACTGATCCGGCCATCATGCTAATGAACTGAAGCCCTTCCCGCCTGTCTTGAGTTCGGCTCGTTATCTCGTTGCAGAGCCAAGCCGACACGACAAAAAATGCGCCTAAAAGAAATCCGAAGCAGCGAGCCGTTCTCAATCCCCTTCGATTTGAAATATGAAGATGCCCTATCATACTTTATCTCACCACCACACAATAAATGATCACCGTCACGCCGAGGCCGACGAGGAAGGCGTAACCGGAGATGCTGCCGGTTTGGAGCAGGCGGACGGTCTTACCTAGCAATCCCGTGCCGAGCGACAGGCCGCCGATGCCGAGCCGCTGGAGTATCCAGCGGTCGAATAGATCGCAGATCGTCGCGATGGTGCCCTGGACGTACTTCACCAACCACGCGTACAATTCATCGAAGTAGTATTTGTTCTCCACGAGCGTCCAGATTTTCCCGAGCGCGGTCTTTACCGGCGCATCGCTTGGCTCCGGTTTCCAATAAATCGTCGCCGCCAGGAGAAAACCAAACAACGGTACAGCTATCAAGCCACCCGTCAGCAACGCGGAATGATGCCCGGTCTCCGGCAGAGCCCCCAAAAATTCGGGCACCCGGCCGTGCCAGCCAGCGACAATCGAAAGCAGCGCCAGGAATACCAGCGGCAGCGTCATTACCAAAGGTGACTCATGCGCGTGATCGTAAGCATGCCGGTCACGCGGCCGACCGAAGAACACGACGAACACCTCGCGTCCCATGTAGTAGGCCGTCAGGAATGCCGTCGTGATTGCCATGATGAATAACGGCAGGCTCTTCTCGAAGGCCAATAGCAAGATTTCATCCTTGCTATAAAACCCGCTCAACGGTGGCACACCCGCCAGCGCCAGCGTGCCGATCAGGAATGTCCAGAACGTGATCGGCGTCTTCTTCCATAACCCGCCCATTTTCCATATATCCTGTTCGTGATGGAGCGCGATGATGACGCTGCCCGCGCCGAGGAACAGCAGCGCCTTGAAGAACGCGTGCGTGGTCAGGTGGAACATCGCCTGTGTCGGCCCGCCGAGACCAACGGTCATCACCATGTAACCGAGTTGCGAAAGCGTCGAGTACGCGAGGATGCGTTTGATGTCGTTCTGCGCGATGGCGATCGTCGCCGCCATGATGGCGGTGATACCGCCGATCCACGCGATCAACGTCAACGCCGTCGCGCTCGGCAGAATCAGCCACGACACGCGGCAGAGCATGTACACGCCCGCCGCCACCATCGTCGCGGCATGAATCAATGCCGACACCGGCGTCGGGCCTTCCATCGCGTCCGGCAACCAGACATGCAACGGCACCTGAGCGCTCTTTCCGACCGCGCCTGTAAAGATCAGGATACCGATAAACGCCAACGTTCCCGGCGACAATCCCAGCGACGGCAACTTGGCCTGTATCTCCGCGAAATTGAATGTCCCGGCATACGACCATAACCAAAGAATGCCAAGCATCATGCCGACGTCGCCGATGCGCGTGGTCAGAAATGCCTTCTTCCCCGCTTCCGCCGCGCTGTCCTTCTCAAACCAAAAGCCGATCAGCAGATAACTGCTCGCGCCGACCAGTTCCCAGAAGATGAAAATCTGGATGAAATTATTCGAGAGCACAATCCCGAGCATCGAAAAGGTGAACAAGGACAGGCACGCGAAGAAACGCGAGAATCCCGGATCGCCTTTCATGTAACCCAGCGAATAGATGTGAATCGCCGAGCCAACGCCCGTGACGACCAAAAGCATCAACATGGCCAGCGGGTCGGTGATCATCCCGAACTCAATGCGGACGGTATTACCAACGGCGAGCCATTGAATCGTATGCGGATAATGTTCGATGTGCCTGACGGCGAACACGAGGAACAGTCCCATGGAGAGCGCAAAGCTGAGCAGTATCGCACCGATGGAGAGTGCGGCGCTCAGTCCCTTCGATTTGCCCGTAACGAGTGTGATCAAGGCCGCAGCCACGAGGGGCGCAAAGAGAATGATCCACACGGAGCAGATAGGCGCATGGCCATTCCGCATCCCCCAATCGACGCTATAATTGAGAAGCCAGTGGTTCATAGCCGCATGGTCGTCAACTCATCGACGCTGATGGTTTGCTTGCGGCGGTATAGCGCGACAATGATCGCCAGGCCTACGGCCACCTCGGCCGCGGCGATGGCAATGATGAAGAACACCAGGATTTGCCCCTCGACGATCTTGTTGAACTTGGAGAACGCGATCAGGGCCAGGTTGGCGGCGTTGAGGTTCATTTCCAGCGCCATGTAGATGACCAGCGCATTGCGACGAATGATCACGCCCGCGATGCCGAGCGCAAACAGCAGACCGCTGACGATCAAATAGTGATTGAGCGTGAGCGCACTGGTCATTTGAGCTCCTTCTTCGAGAGCAACACCACCCCGACCATCGACACCAGCAGCAAAAGAGCGATCACTTCAAACGGCAGCATGTAGTGCGCGAAGAACGGTTTGACGACTTCTTCCAAACCGCCATGCAGCTCCGCGCCGCCACTTGCCAACGGTCTCACTGACTGTCTCAGGATGATCGCCAGTTCCCACACGAACGCCAGACCGACAGCAATTCCGCCGACCACGCCGAGAACTTTGAACTTCCGCCGCTCGCTGGCCTTGATGTCGAGCAGCATGATGACGAAGAGGAAAAGCACCATCACGGCGCCGGCATATACCAGAATCTGGATGGCTGCGATAAACAGGGCCTCCAACAAGAGAAAGAGCCCCGCCATGAATACAAACAGCAGCACTAAAAACATCGCGCTCGTGACAGGATTGCGGCTGGTAATCACCAACAGCCCGCACACCAGCATCGCGATGCTAAAAAACCAGAATAACAAGTCGTGTATGTTCATCTAGCCTATGAACGACAGGGACAATCGGTGCTACGAAATTTTCGCCTCCCGCTTCGGCGCTGCCGGCACATCCGGTGGCGGCGCGCCCTTGTACTTCCATTTCCAAACCGAATCTTCCTGGATACCGCCCAATTCCAGCAGCTTCTCCATGTTGAATTGCAACTCCTCGCGCTTGTAACCCGCGATCGCAAAATCACGCTTCAGAAAAATGGCTTCTTCGGGACAAACCTCTTCGCAGTAGCCGCAGTAAATGCACCGCAGCATGTCGATCACAAACTCTTTGGGCACTTTCTCAACGTTTTCATCTGCCGTGCCGTCCGGGCGCGTGCCAGGCGTGATGCGAATCGCCTTCGGCGGACAGACGAACTCGCACAACTGGCACGAAACACACTTGATCCGGCCCTCGGGATCCTTCACGAGTGTCGGCGCGCCGCGATAGGCGCCGTGCAGTGGCGGCTTCTCTTCGGGATATTGACGCGTAAAGGCCGGCCGAAAGATGTGGCGAAACGTCAGCCACAACCCGTGCAGAATCTGCGGGAGATAGGTTCGCTCCCAAATTGTCAGTTTTGGACGTTGAACCTGCATCGTTACTTGCTCATCACAGTTAACACGACGCCCGAAATCAAAATGTTCAAGAGCGTTAGCGGGATGAACAACTTCCATCCCAGGGCCATCAACTGGTCATAGCGAAATCGCGGAATGGTCCACCGCACCCAGATGTAAAAAAACAGGAATCCGCACACTTTTGCCAGAAAGATACCGATGTGCGCGAGGCCCACGACCAGCGTCTGGGCCGGCGCGTTGAATGGAGCGAAGGGCAGCGACCAGCCACCGAAAAACAACGTCACCATCAGCGCTGAGGCCACGAACATGGCCGCGTACTCGCCCAGAAAAAACATCGCGAATTTCATCGAGCTGTATTCGGTGTGATAACCACCGACGAGTTCCTGCTCCGCCTCCGGCAAATCGAACGGCAAGCGATTGGTCTCGGCAAACGCGCTCACGACAAAAATGAAAAAGGAGAGGGGCTGACAAAATCCCAACCACACGTGATGGGCCTGGTATTCGACCACGCGCGACAAATTAAGGGAACCAACCTGCATGAACACCGGCACCACGCTCAGCCCGAGGCACACTTCGTACGAAATCATCTGCGCGCTGGAGCGAATGCTGCCCAGAAACGGATACTTCGAGTTGCTCGCCCAGCCCGCCAGCACAATGCCGTAAACACCCAGCGAGGAAATGGCGAACACGAAGAGGATGCCGACATTCAAGTCCGCAATTACGCCCTTGACCGGTTCCGCCAATCCGGGAATCACCAACTGGCTCCCCCACGGCACCACCGCGATCGTGATCAACGCGGGTACCATCGAGATCATTGGCGCCAGCGTGAAATACACCTTGTTGACGTGATGCGACAACACGTCTTCCTTGAACGCGAATTTCAGTCCGTCGGCCAGTGGTTGCAGCAGGCCCATCGGCCCGACACGATTCGGCCCGATGCGGTCCTGCATCCACGCGCACACTTTGCGTTCCGCCAGCACCGTGTACGCCACGATGGTCAACATCACCCAGACCACAACAGCGATCTTAATGAGATGGATGAGGAGGAATGCAATCATGCTTTCACCCCCACGGCTGGCGCAGGCGCTTCCGTCGATGCGGCTGGCGGCGTGGCTGCCTCCAACTTCAGTTCCACGCCCTGGTCGCCAATTTTGGAAAGATTCAGGCCAGCCAACGGCGCGAAAGCGTGCGTCATATCAGCGAAAACGTCCTCAATGGCCAGATATTTGCCGTCGGCGCCCAGTTCGTTGAGCAGCGCGACGAATGTCTGCCACTCCGGTCGCGCAATTCCAGGCGACGGAATCGCCGCATTCAATCGCTGCAGGCGCGCCTTGCCATTAATAAAGGTGCCGCGTTTCTCCGCAAAAGTAGCGCCCGCCAAAACGTAGTGGGCCAGTTCCGTCACCTTGTTCGGCAGCGTATCGATCACGATCAGCAGTTCGAGCTTCCCGAGCAGGTCTTCCGCGATTCCATGCTTCGCTACATTCTCGCCATGAACAATGAGCGTCTTGATCTTGCCGGACTTGATGGCTTCGGCGATGACCGGGATCCGGCTGCCGATGGGATCAGCGGTTACTCCCGTAAGCTTCGCGCCGTTCGTGTTCGGATTGCGGTCCGCACTGATCAGGAACTTATCGCCTTCGCCGACGCGCGGCACACAATCGACCAACTCTGCGCCGAGAACTTCGCGCGTCAATTTATTGAAGAGGAAAAGCTCTTCCGTCGTGGCGCGCGCAGTCCCGATCGCGGCGATTGTCGCGCCCTTGCCTTTCAGCGCCTTCAGCTTCTCGCCGATCTGCCGCGTCGCCTCGGGCCACGTGAGATTGAACCGCTCGCCCATCGCGCCCGACCTCACCGTCGGCGTCACGAGGCGATTCGGGTCGTTGATGAACTGGTAATGCAACCGGCCAGGGTCGCACATCCAACACTGGTTGACTGCGTCATTGTCGCGGGGCGTCTGTCGATGCACCACGCCTTCGCGCGACCAGAGCACCGTGTTGCAGCCCGTCGCGCAGTTCGGGCAAACGCTTTTCGTTTCCTTGAGGAACCACACGCGCTGCTTGAAACGGAAATCATTCGAGGTCAGCGCACCGACCGGGCAGATGTCCACGATGTTGAGGTCGTAATTCGTGTTCGGTTCCATGCCGGGATAGCACGTCAATGTGGAATGACTACCGCGATCCACGAACCCGAGGCAATCCTGTCCCGCCACGTCCTTCATAAACCGCACGCAGCGCGAACAAAGGATGCAACGCTCATCGTCGAGCATGATCTTCGGGCCGATCTCCGTCTTCTTCGGTTTGTGAACCTTCTCCTCGATGAAACGGCTTTGGCCTTTGCCGTAATCCACGCTGAACTCCTGCAGTCGGCACTCGCCCGCCTGGTCGCAGATCGGACAATCGAGCGGGTGATTGATCAACAGGAATTCCATCACGCCTTCGCGCGCCTTGATGACTTTTGCAGAACGCGTGTGCACCACCATGCCTTCGGATACGGTCGTGTTGCAGCCGATGGAAAGTTTCGGACCGAACTGGATCACCGGCTTGCCGTCAGGTCCCAATTCCGGCTTCTTGTCGGGTCCCATCTTCGGCATGCCGACATCCACAAGGCACATGCGGCAGTTGCCCACGACGGCCAGCTTCGGGTGATAACAGTAGTGCGGCACCTCAATGCCGACGAGCTTCGCAGCTTCAATGAGGTTCATCCCCTTCGGCGCAGCGGCCTCCTTGCCGTCAATCGTCAGTTTGACAGGGTCTGCCATGGCTAATGCTTCTCACTCCCGTTGCCGTCTTTGCACGCGGCTTCGAATTCGCTGCGGTATTTCGTGACGAAGGCTTTTACGGGCCAGGCGGCGGCTTCGCCGAGCGGACAAATCGTTTTGCCGTCGATGTTGTCCGCGACGTCCCACAACAAATCCACGTCTTCAGGACGACCATGGCCTTCGCGTATGCGGTGGAGCATCTTCTCCATCCATAATGTGCCTTCGCGGCAGGGCGTGCATTGGCCGCACGACTCGTGCGCGTAAAATTGCGCGACATTCAGCGTGCTCTGCACGATGTCGACCGTATCATCGAGCACGATGATGCCACCGGAACCGGCCATCGTGCCGGCCTTACGGAGCGATTCAAAATCCAACGCCACATCGATCTGATCGGCCTTCAACACGGGCATCGAACTGCCGCCCGGAATGACGCCCTTCAATTTGCGTCCTTCCTTCAATCCACCGCAAAGATCATCAATGAGTTGCCGCATTGTCAGCTTGCCCATCTCAAACTCGTAGTAACCCGGCCGTTTCACCGGGCCACTGACGCACACGAGCCTCGTCCCGCGCGAGCCGGGCACGCCGAGTTCCTTGAACCACGCCGCGCCGTTGTTGATGATGTGCGGGATATTCGACAGCGTCTCGACATTGTTCACGAGCGTCGGGCAGCCGAATAGGCCGACCACTGCCGGAAACGGCGGCTTGATGCGCGGATAGGCCCGCTTCCCTTCCAGCGATTCGATCAAACCGGTTTCCTCGCCGCAGATGTACGCGCCCGCACCGCGGTGGATGTAGATTTCACAATCGAATCCCTTGCCGAGAATGTTCTTGCCGAGAAAATTCTTCGCGCGCGCTTCCTCAATCGCCTTGTCGAGGATTTTTGCGCCATACGGCATCTCGCCACGGATATAGATGTAGGCGACGTGCGCGCCCACGGCGTAGCACGAGACGATGATGCCTTCGATGAGTTGGTGCGGCTCGTAATGAAGTAACTGACGATCCTTGAACGTGCCGGGCTCGGATTCATCGGCGTTGCAAACGAGGTAATTCGGCTTGCCGGTGGCTTTCGCCAAGAAACTCCATTTCATCCCGCAGGGGAAACCCGCGCCGCCGCGCCCGCGAACCTCGCTATTCTTGACCTCGGCGACAATATCGTCGGGTTTCATGCCGAGCGCTTTCGGTAACGAGCGGTAACCCCCCTCGCGGACATAATCGTCCAGTGACCCCGTGTAACCGGGTTTCGTCAGGTTCGCGAGTAGGACGCGCTTTTCCAGCGGGTGCGGCGCAACGGGTTTCGGCAATGGTTGGGGCTCAAGTTTGCCGGTTGTTTTGATGCGGCCGATGATTGCCTCGGCCGCGTCTGGTGTGAGATTTTCGAACAATTCATCATTGACCATCATCACCGGGCCGGTTCCGCAGGCGGCCAGGCATTCGACCGTGGAAATCGTAAAGAGTCCATCGCCGGTGTTTTCGTCGAGACCGATGCCGAGCTTTTTCTTGAGCCGTTCGAGGATACCGCCGCAGCCGCACAATTCACAGGACAGCGTGCGGCAGACCTTGATGTGGAACTTCCCACGCGGTTTGGCGGTGAACATCGGGTAGAACGTGACCAACTCCCACACATTGATCGGCTGCAACCCGAGCTTTGTCGCTGTCCATTCCACTTGTTCCCGACCGAGATGGCCGAATTGCTCCTGCAAGAGATGCAGCAGCCACAACACCGCCGCCCGCTTATGTTGCGGCGGATAATGCGTGACGATCTCGTCGATGTGCTTCTCTAATTCTGCTGGAACGCTCAGTGCCATTAGAAATCCAAAAATCTCACCGGTCGCACTCCCCCATCACGAAATCGATGCTGGCGAGGATGGTGACCATGTCACTCATCATGTGGCCTCGCGCCATCACGGGCAGCGCTTGCAAATTCACGAAGGATGGCGCGCGAATCTTTAATCGGTGTGGTGTCCCGCCGCCTTTGCTGACGATGTAAAACCCCAGTTCGCCTTTCGGGTTCTCCGCCGAGAAATAAACTTCGCCCGGAGGCGCATTGATACCTTCCGTGACGTTGATGAAGTGGTGGATCAACTCCTCCATTTTCGTCAGCACGGCCTCCTTGTCGGGTAGCAGGATCTTTGCGTCCGGTGAATTCACGGGGCCGTCGGGCAGATTATCAACGGCCTGCTGTAAAATACGGACGCTCTGGCGCATCTCTTCCATACGGCAGAGATAACGGTCGTAACTGTCGCCCACGGTGCCGACTGGCACTTCAAAGTCGAAATCCTCATACGAACTGTACGGGTGCGACTTGCGGATGTCCCAATCGACGCCTGAGCCGCGCAAACACGGGCCCGTGACGCCGAGGTCGATCGCGTCCGCCTTCGTCAACACCCCGATACCGCGGGTGCGGTCGCAGAAAATGCGATTGCGCGTCAGCAATTTGTCGGTTTCATCGATAGTCGCCGGGAATTCCTTGAGAAACTCGCGAAGCATCGGGACAAACTCCGGCGTCAGGTCCCGCGCCAAACCGCCGATGCGGGTGTAGCTGGTCGTAAACCGTGCACCGCTGATGCATTCGGCCAGGTCGTAAATCTTTTCCCGCTCGCGAAATAGGTAGAGAAAAACCGTCATCGCGCCGATGTCCATGCTGAAAGCCCCGACACCAAGCAGGTGCGAACTGATGCGCGCCAACTCGGCGCAAATCACGCGGATGTATTTGCAACGCGGCGGCACGTCCATGCCGAGCAATTTTTCGACTGCGTACGCGTAGGTCACGTTGTTTGCCAGCGGCGCGAGATAGTCGAGGCGGTCAGTGTACGGGATGAACTGCGTGTACGTCATGTTCTCGGCGATTTTCTCGTCGCCACGGTGCAGGTAGCCGACATCGGGCCAGACGTTGACGACTTCCTCGCCGTCCAACTCCAGCACCACGCGCAAGACCCCGTGCGTGCTGGGGTGCTGCGGCCCCATGTTGATGATCATCTTCTCGCCGCCCAGCGCTTCGTCCATGGCCACTTGCGCGCGGGAGGCGGAATCGATCAACTCCATCTCGTGTCGTGTCGTCATGTCTCGCGGCGGTAATTCAAACCGATTCCTTCTTTGTCGGGTTCGCCAGGTTATCCTGCTGCTCGGCAATGGTGTCGGTCTGGCGCGGCTCGCGGCGAATCGAACTGCGCGTCCCGCTCGCGGCCACGAACGGGCCACCCAGCATGGGCGCGGAGCGAACCGTGTCGGCATTCACGGCCGTTTCAGGTAGTTCCGTCGGGATACCTGCCAGCGGGAAATCTTTTCGCAACGGGTAGTACGGGTAACCTTCCCACATAAGAATCCGCTTGAGGTTCGGATGATTGCGGAAACGGATGCCGAACATGTCGAATGCCTCACGCTCGTGCCAGTTCGCCGTGCCCCAGACGCTGGTGACGCTGTCCACGATCATGTCCTCTTCGGACACAGGCACCTTCAGCCGCAAACGGCAACGGTGCTCCAACGAGTACAGGAGGTAGTCGACCTCATAGCGGGGGTCTTCACCGTAATTGTCCACGCCCGACAGATCCGTCAGCATGTCAAAATCGCATTCCGTCTTGAGGAATTGGCAGATGGCCGCGATCTTCACGCGTGGCACAGTAATGGTAAACTCGCCGCGAAATTCGACGGGCGCGGAAATGGAGTCGCGGTATTGCGCTTTCAACCGATCGATGGCGGTTTGCGGTGTCATCGGATCATCAGCCCTTCAACTTCGGCGCGTACTCACCGCGCACGATGACCGGCCCGGTCACGGGCGACCACAACCCGGGTTTGCCCTCGGTCTGTTTCATGTTCCCGATCGCCCTTTCCTGCGCGATCTTGCGCTGGATGGCCATCAGGCCTTCCAACAACGCTTCGGGCCGCGGCGGGCAACCGGAGATATACACGTCCACCGGCAGAAAATGATCCACACCCTGCACGACTGCGTAGCTACGATACATGCCGCCGGTGCTGGCGCACGCGCCCATCGCGATGCACCATTTCGGATTGGGCATCTGGTCCCACACGCGTTTGACCACGCCGGCCATTTTGTAAACGCAGGTTCCGGCCACAATCATCAGGTCGGATTGCCGCGGCGAGAAACGCATCACTTCGGCGCCGAACCGCGCGATATCGAACCGGCTCGCGCCCACGGCCATCAATTCAATGGCGCAACAAGCCAGTCCCATCGGCATGGGCCAGCAGGAATTCTTGCGGACCCAGTCAATGGCGGCATCCGCGCGCGTGACAATGAGGTCGCGCCCCTCCACCTTGGGGTCAAAACCAGTTTCGACGCGTTGAATCATGAAGTCACCAGTTCGGCTTTTTTCTTCAACTCCGGCATTCTCGGCTCCGGGACGGAGGCCGCCGGTTCACTCGACAGGTCTTTTTTGGGCGCCCAATCGAGCGCGCCTTTCTTCCAGGCGTAAATGTGACCAACTTCAAGGATTCCCAGGAACAGCACCGCGCCCAGCAGCATGTTGATTCCAATCCCGCCTTCGGCGACGGGTCGGATCATGTCGCGAAAAACCGCTCCCCAGCCGAGCATGAAGACCACTTCGATGTCGAACAGGATGAACAACATCGCGATCACGTAGAATTTCACGCTGAAGCGGGTGCGCGCCTCGGTCATGGGCGGCAGGCCGCACTCGTAAGCACTGTCCTTGACCGCATCATGGACGCGCGGCTTGCCGATAATCAGGGGCGTCAGCATCATTCCGGCGGCGAGTCCAATCGCGACCAGTAACAAAAGCCCAACCGGGATGTATTCTTGTAATTGCTCGACCATTAAAAGAGCCACCTCCGCCCCTCACGCCCGGGGGCCGGACTTTGTGACATATTTCACAAGGAAACTACCAAAACCAATCCGGCTTGCAAGTGTTCTTTCGTCTTCAGCAATGCCCGCCGCTCAGCTATCGTTGTCGCGTGGATGGTCACCCCGATTTACTTCGTGAAATTCGGCGCGAAATGGAGGCGCACGACGGACGGATCACGTTTGCGCGGTTCATGGAACTGGCGTTGTACCATCTGCAATACGGCTATTACACCAGCGGGCGTGAACGCATTGGCAAGAAAGGCGATTACTTCACCAGCGTAAGTGTGGGGCCGTTGTTTGGGAAGATTCTGGCGAAGGAGTTTGTGAAGTTCCGTGAAGAATTGGGAAACCCGCCGGAATTTGAAGTCGTGGAGTTTGGCGGACATCGAGGCCAGTTGCGCACCGATGTCCTCGCCGCAGCGCCGGATTTGTCTTACCGCATCGTCGAGACCGGCGATCCCCTGCCCGACTCGATTGTCGGTTGCGTGTTCTCGAATGAATTCCTGGATGCGTTGCCGGTTCATCTGGTGCAGGCGAAAGATGCAGCGTGGCAGGAGGTGTACGTCGATGCGGATCTAAAGGAAGTGCTAGGACCGCTTTCGACGCCCCGACTCGCCGAGTACCTGCGCGATCTGCCCATCAAGTATATGGAAGGTTACCGCTCCGAGGTGAATTTGCGGGCGCTCGATTGGCTGGCGGAAGTGGCGCGACGGTTGAAACGCGGGTGGATCGTCACCATCGACTACGGTTACGAGCGAAACGATTATTTTGCGCCGCACCATCGCGACGGCACGCTGCTTTGCTATCACCAGCACGTGAAGAGCGCAAATCCCTACGCGAACATCGGCGAGCAGGACATCACAGCGCACGTCGAATTCACATCGCTTATGGAACATGGCAAGAAGCTCGGGCTGGAAACCGTGCTGTTCACCGACCAGTCGCACTACCTCTTGCAGATCGGTGAATCGGAGATTGCCGAGATCGTCGAACGCACCGCCGGCCAGCCGAGCAAGGAGCGCGCGGCCATTCATCAACTCCTCCATCCCGAGTTGATGGGGCGCACGTTCAAGGTGCTCGTGCAGCGGAAGGCCTAGCGTAGCATTGCCGCAACCAGCGCAATCTGCTATAAGCGCAGCAACCCTAACAGGAGGCCTTCACTGTGAATGATCAGGTTCCCCCCATTCCGCCTGCCACTGTAGCGCCGTCAGCCAAAACCAGCGGACTGGCCATTGCCAGTTTGGTTCTCGGGATTCTTGGCCTCATATGCATTCTGCCCGTCGTGGGCGCCATCCTCGCGGTCATCTTGGGCGTCCTGGCGCTCAATCAAATCAATAAATCCAGCGGCACCGTCAAAGGCCAGGGACAGGCCATTGCCGGCATCGTTCTTGGCGGCGTCGGCCTGGTCATGATTCCCATGATGGCCGCCATGCTCCTGCCCGCGCTAAGCGCCGCGCGCCAAAAGGCGCGCGTGGTAATGTGCATGAACAACCTGCGGCAAATCGGCATGGCTACCGGTCTGTATTCGGCCGAGCATGATGGATTCATCCCGAAGGAGTTTAATGACCTGCGCCCATATAACAGCAATTTGGATAAGCTGCTGATTTGCCCTTCCGCCAAAAACACGAGTAACCCCAGTTATCGAATCCTACTCGGCGGACAGAAATGGAATGATCAGGGAATCTGGAAAGAGATTGCCGTGACAGAGTTGGCGACAAATCACCGCTTCGGGTACAATGCGCTGTACGGAGACGGGCATGTGGAGTTCCTGCGCCAGCGGCGGAACGACTGACCGACCAATCGAAAGGAGACGCGATTGTGAACGATGAATTGTCCCCACCGATTAAAGCATCGCGTCTAGCTATCGCAAGTTTGGTTTTGGGGATTCTAGGCATTCCTCCTATCCTTGCATTGACTCTCGATTACGCTTTTGGAGGACTCGGTGTGTCTGTCGGTATCATCATTTCAATGACCGCAGTGCCACTCGCGCTCGCTTTCGGAATTATCGCATTGAATAAAATCCGCAGGTCGTATGGAAGAATCAAAGGCCGAGGGCTGGCTATTGCGGGTCTATTTACGGGTGGAGTTTCACTTCTGCTTTGGGCAACCATGATTTTGCCGCAAGCCAAGGGCCCCCGAGAGTATCAACGTCGAGTTCAGTGCCTCAACAACATGAAGCAGATTGGTTCGGCCATAGACTTTTATGCGAAGGAGCACGACGGGAGCATCCCACGCACGTTTGACGACCTGCGACCGTATGCTACAAATCTGGATGAGTTGCTCATTTGCCCCTCCGCCAAAGATCGTCTTCATCCGAGCTATCAAATTGTTCTCGGCGGAAAAAAATGGGATACCGAAGAAACCATGGACACAGCCATTGTGACCGAACCGTTCTCAAATCACCGTTTTGGACGCTGGATCCTCTACGGCGATGGTCACGTTGCGTGGCGAACTGATCAGGCTCCTGTCCAGTAGCAACCTTGCTCCACGAAGATGGCTACTGTAGTGTAGCCTCTATGTTCGTCGATAAGGTCAAAATTCGCGTCAAGGCGGGGGATGGGGGGAACGGGTGCGTTTCGTTTCGGCGCGAGAAATATGTCGATCGGGGCGGGCCGGATGGCGGCGACGGCGGCAAGGGCGGCGACATTGTATTGATGGCGGACAAAAATCTCTCTGATCTTTCTGATTTCTATTACCAGCCGCGCGTCGTGGCCAAACATGGCGTGCACGGACGCGGGAAGAATTGTTTCGGGCGCAGCGCGAAGGACATCCTTGTGCGAGTGCCCATCGGCACGCAGGTATTTCGCCTGACGGTGCCCATTAAGAAACGCGCGCCGTCGAATTATCACCCGGCGGCGGCGACGGAAGAGTTTGACCCGAGCCAAACCGTCGGCATGCCGTTCACGCCGGGACGGGCGAAACAACTGGCCGAGGCGCAGAAGGCCGCGCCCCCTACCCCGATTGAGACCATCGATGTTGATGATCTTCCGCCGTTGGATACGGGGAAGGAATTGATCGTCGATCTCGTGGAGGACGGGCAGCGCTTCATCTTGGCGAAGGGCGGACGCGGCGGACGCGGCAACGCGGTGTTCAAAAGCTCGACGCACCAGGCGCCGCGCGAGTTCGAGTACGGCGAGCCGGGCGAGCAACTGGGCGTCGAACTGGAATTGAAGACTCTAGCCGACGTCGGGTTGGTGGGTTTTCCCAACGCGGGCAAATCGACGCTCATTTCCCAGATTACCAATGCGCATCCCAAAGTCGCGCCGTATCCGTTCACGACGCTGACACCCAACGTGGGGATCCTCCAATACGACAACTACACGCGCATTCGCATTGCGGACATTCCGGGATTGATCGAGGGCGCGCACAACGGGCGCGGTCTCGGCCACGATTTCCTGCGGCACATCGAACGCTGCCAGCTACTGGTAGTGATCATCGACATGGCGGGCGTCGATAACCGCGATCCGCGCGAGGATTACCGGCAACTGCTGGCGGAACTGAAAATGTACAATCCGGAGATCTTGGAGAAAAAGCGGCTCATCGTCGCCAATAAAATGGACCTGCCGGAAGCAAAGAAGAATCTCACCGCCTTCAAGCGCAAGGCAACAACCGCGCCGCGTGCCGTCAAAAAGAAGGCTTCCACAAAAAAGCCAACCAAGGCGGCGCGTCCCGGTATCCGCGTGCTGGAGATTTCGGCGCTGGACGGTGTCGGGCTGGAGAAATTAAAGCTGGAGTTGCACAAGGCGCTGTCGTAGCCTGACATCCGTTTCCCGTGGAGAAGCCGGTACTGAGCCAGGAGAAGACAAATGGTCCCCCATAGATTCCACGCGTTGGTTGCTGCCGTTGGTGTGCTGGGAATTCTCGTATTCATTGCGATCGCGGTGACCGTAAAGGTTTTCTATTTGTTGACGCTGTACCGCGCCCTGAATCGCTGTTCACCCGAATCCCGCGCCATGGACCCGGCGCTCGTCTGGCTAAGTTTCATCCCCTGCTTCAACATCGTCTGGCAGTTTTTCGTGGTGATCAATGTAGCCAAATCGCTGGGCGCCGAATTCAAGAAACGTGGCATCATCGCCGAGGAACAACCCGGGCAGGCGATCGGCCTCGCTATGTGCATTACCTCGGTCTTCTGCGTGATTCCCTATGTCAACTGTCTCATGGGTCCGGGCGCGCTGGTGTGCTGGATCGTATATTGGGTGAAAATTGGCGAGTACTCAAACAAACTGGTCGCGCCACCGCTGCCAGCGTGATGCCTCGACAGTGATCGTCTCATGTCGACGACGCCACAACTAATAGCAGTCGATACCACGCAGACGCGCCGCCAAATCGCGTTGGCTGTGATATTGACGGTCCTTGGCGTGGCGGCAGCGGCGTTTTTCTTTCTGGTTGACCCGTCGTCCGTCGTGTTCCTGCCACGTTGTCCACTCTATACCACGACGGGAATCTACTGTCCCGGCTGCGGCGCCACACGCGCGCTTCACGAGTTACTCCGTGGCCACTGGCTCATCGCTTTCCGTTTGAATGCCCTTTTCACTTTGTCACTGCCGTGTCTTGCCCTATTTGGGCTTTATCGGTGGGCCACAACCGACCGTGGTGGGAGTACGTGGAAACCGCAATGGACATGGGTGTTGCTGGGGATGGTTGTGACGTTTGGCGTGTTGCGAAACGTCCCGGTCTACCCGTTCACCCTGTTGGCGCCGTAAAACCAGCGCAGGCATAATTCGAAGGAGACGACATGTATAAAATCATCGGAGCAGACGGACGCGAATACGGCCCGGTCACGGTCGAGCAGGTGCATCAATGGATTCGTGAAGGTCGCGCCAACGCGCAAACCAAGGCGCAGCCCGAAGGCAGTGCCGAATG
>DATLVI010000045.1 GCA_035577545.1 Verrucomicrobiia bacterium | reverse complement strand
CTGGGGTGCAGCGTTTGGCGTGCGCACATTTTTCGACCGGAGCAAGGAGTGGGTACTATTTAGAAGGCCTCAGCGGATGGACGACAGAATTATCCAACGCGTCGGCTGCGCTATTTGTGGGAGTCGATGAATTTGCCGAGTAGTTGGGCGGCGTGTTCGCAGAGTTTGCGGTCCTCGGGGCCGAAGGCGGCATGGACGTGGCTGTCGATGTCGAGTTCGCCGACGACCCTTCCCTTCGCAAAAACCGGAACGACAATTTCTGATTTTGTTTCGATGGAGCAGGCAAGATAACGCGCGTCGTTGTTGACGTCATCCACGACAACGGTCTCTCCGCTGGACGCAGCTGCGCCGCAGATGCCCTGGTTGAGCGGGATGCGCGTGTGCGGTGTAGCAGCGCCGCGGAACGGGCCGAGGACGAGCATGTTGGCATCTTCCGGATCGATCGTGTAGAAGCCGACCCAGTTGTAGCGAGTGAGCTTTTCGTGGAGCAGGCCGACGAAGGAGATCATCAGGGCGTCGGCGGTTGAAGCACTGGACGCAAGCCTTTCCAGCTCGAAAATAATCGAGACAGATTCTTGAGTGGTGGTCGGCATGCTTCTATTGAATCACGGCTACGGCGCAGCGCAAATCTTCGTGAACGACTGCATGTCGTTGAATAATCGCCGGGGATAATCGCAAGCAGGGATGGATTTTGTTAGGATGTGCGCGCCTGCAAAGAAAACATGATGAAACGGCTTCACCTGTTTATAGGTCTGCTGGCGACGCTGGCTTTCGTCGTTAGCGGACAGGCGATGCATTTTCACAAGCCACAGCTTGCAGGCCTGCCGGACGACGTGCATTTGATGTACGTGTCGCGGCACATTTATCTTGCCGCGGCAGCAATGGTGAACGTTTGCCTAGGGCTCTACCTGACAGAGCAGGAGTCGACGTGGAGGAGGGCGTTGCAGTGGCTGGGGTCACTGATGACTCTGTTTTCGCCGATTTTTCTGCTTCTGGCATTTGTGTACGAGCCATCGCTGGGGATGGCGGGGCGGTCATGGAGAACGTCCATAGGGTTGATCCCGATGATTGTTGGAGTGGGACTGCATTTTGTTGCAAGTCTTGGAGCAAAAACAGATTCGGCGGCGAATTGACACGCTGACACGACGCCCCTAAAATAGAAAAGTTGTTTGCGTGCCGGGGTAGCTCACTGGTAGAGCGCCGCCCTGAAAAGGCGGGCGTAGCCAGTTCGATTCTGGCCCCCGGCACCAGTTCTGTTTGAAACCTTCCCCAAGACAATCTAATAGCGTCAGGCTGCCGGTGTGAGCTGCCGCCACCGTTCAGGAAATGGAGATTTTCTGGGACCAGGGATCCTCTGTGGCCGGCGCAGATGGGGTGGGAGTTTCGGTCGAAGAACCAGGATCTGCGGGAGTGGGAGTTTCAACCGGAGGCGGCGCCGGATTGCTGTTCATGGCGGGAGGCGCGACGTTGCGCGTGTCGATGGGGAGCAGCGACGCGTTTTGTTCCACCCATTTGGCGGCTAGGCCGTTCAGTGGACTCTTGGTGTTGAACTCCTGATAGCAAATCATGCGGCCGATGCGGACGACAAGGTCGTCTAGGCCCTCCGAGGCAGCCCAGAAATCGCCGATGCAGACTTGGGCGTCGTCAAAATTGGGATGAAAGACAGGCGTAAGCATGCGACACTGCGGCGCGCGGCGGGGATAACCGAGGGAAAGATTGATTTCCATGACATGGGCGAGGCGTTCGAGGATTTGGCCGTTGGCGGCGACGTAGAGACCCTTGAGATGGTAGGCGATACGATAGATTTCCGGCGGGATACCAGCGGTGCCGGTGATTTGAATGACGGGCCAATTCGCAAGACGAGAGGTGAGCATCTCGTGGTCAAGCATGAGGCGGCGTGTACGGGGCGAGGGCATGTTCGAAGGGACCTTAGGTAAGGATGCCAGTTTGCTTCCATTTGGCGATCCGATTGATATGGTACTGCAGGTAGATGATGCTGAAGAAGAAGGTCATGACGCCGCTGAGGGTGAGCGCGATGTTTTCCTTCGAGTTGTAATACTCCTCCATGGCGTCCCTGATTTTGAAGATGCCGAGGACGTAGGAGATCACACCCGCCAGAAGAAAGACGAAGCCAAGCACGATGAGGGCAGTGGTGTTCGACGCGGTGCCAACGGCGATCGTAACCCCACCCGCGAGAATTCCAGCGGGGTACATGGCGACGAGAACCATGGCCGTGTTCTTGTTGACGAGCCGGCGGGCCCAATTGGCGAGGACCAAACTCCAGACCCAAGTGAACAAGATGAAGACGAGGCCGACAAATCTGCTGATAATCATGATGATCAGGACAAGAACCCAGTGAATATTGGGCGGAAGAGGTATGAGGTCCTGCGGCGGCTGGGCAAGAACTTGCGCGGGCGCAGGGATAGGAATATTTCCGAGGATTTGAGAAACGGGAACCCAGTCGGCCATTCCTTCGCTTTGCGCGAGATCCGTAAGCAGGACGCGACTTTCCTGGACATACTGCTGGAGTTCGGCAAGGGAGTACGGACCGAACGTTTGATCACCGCGTTGGATTTGATATTCCATTGCGCTCCGCCTTCAGGACCTGAATTTAATTCCCTTTTCGTCGGAGTCAATCGTTGAAACGTCGATGACCGCCCAGACCCAAGCCATTGGGCTGGCAAAGCCGAGCGATAGGACTGTAATGCAAAGCTGGGCCGCGGCTTTTTTGGTGTAGCCGGCGTAAAAATTATGGGCACCAAATGCGCCGAGAAGCACACCGAGAATGATGAAGGTCATACGGTTTTTGGCGTCGGGGTCGGGTTCGAATGAAAGAGGGGTCGCCGGCGCAGCGGTCGCTACAACTGCGGCGGATTGCGAACCAAAGAGCACACTGCCCGCGCCGAATCGGGGCAGCGGTATGGATGCAGGCTGGGCGGCAACTCCGGGAAGCGGAGGTGGAGGCGTCTTGGTGCGCACCGCGGGAGTTGGCGTTGCGACGGAAGTATTTGTGGGCAAACCAAGCGTGGGCAAAGCGCTGCCAGAAAACGCATCCCCCCGGGCAACGGGAGGAGCACCAGATGCGGCGATCTCACTTCCCGTGAGGCGCAACTTTGGCTCTTCGGGCGGAGCGGCGCTGCAACCGAAGACGGTGCAGCCACCATTTTCGGCGAAACAATCGGAGTGATGGGGCGTGGAACAGCCCGGGCAGAGCAATACGTTCGTCTCGTCCGCAAGCATGGGCGCGCGGCAATAGGGGCATACTGCTGCGCTCATGAACGATGCCTTTCCTTGTAGCGGAAGGCGTAGCGGCCAATCTGTACGAGATCGCCGTCCTGGAGCACACGCGTTGTGATGGGACTGCCCATCACGTAAGAAGTACCGAGCGCTTTGATTTGAACCCGAGAGCCGGAGATGGCGATGGCGGCATGTTGGCCGAGAATGCTGGGATCTTTGAAGAGATAAATGTCGGATTTTTGTTCGCTGCCGATAGTAGTGAGCGATTTGTACAGAATGAATTGTTTGCCAGCGAGCGGGCCAGATGTGACGTAGAGCCAACGGTCTTTCAGAGCGCTTTCGACCCAGCCCATTGCGGCGCCTGTGGCCGCGCCAAACAAGGCGAAGCCGACGGCGCGGCTCAAGCTCGCGCGATGCACGGCCATGATGATGGGATCGAAGATCATGCCGCCGATGCCGGCGCCTATCAGCCCGCCGATGATTCCGTATTTCGCTTTCTTCATGGACTGGCCGACGATGCCATAGACAGTGCCGCCTGCCAGGCCGAACACTGCCCAACCAATGCCTCGCGCGATCCAGACTGCGGGATTGCGGAACGATTGGACGCCGGCTTCGGCACAGACACTGAGCGCGATGTTGTAGATCAGGTTGGCGACGAGATCGAAGACGAAACCGAGGACGACGCCCAACGGCAGCGCAAGCAATCCACGGAGGATCGCCTTGCGAGCAGAGCGCTCGACTGCACTTTCCGAAACGCCGTAGCCAATGCACATGAACGTGATGATTGCGGGCAGCATCCAAAAGTTGGCCCAAGTATGTCCTACACCGTCGACAAAATTGCGCTCACAAAGTCCCCAACCCAAAAGCGCACCGAGAAGTCCGGCGGCACCGAGATAAAACCATCCCTGGAGAAAGATGCTGCCCTTTTG